>JADFZZ010000020.1 GCA_015232315.1 SAR324 cluster bacterium
CGACTTTCGCTTTAAAACTGGAACTATGCGTTTTTCGGGTTGTCATCTTCCACCTCCTGCCATTTGAATCAGGGTTATTGTCGGGATGGTACCTTAACACACTGTCCAAATTTTGGGGGGAATTATAGATAGTCGTTTGATTGCTAGATTCATAGTCAGCACCAACAACTAACGTATCTCCGGATATAGCAACTGATTTACCAAAATGATCACTAACGTCATTATTGACGGCTTTGATATAAGCTTCCTGAACCCAAGAGGTTCCAGTCCGTTTATACACATAAACAGCACCTGATCCTGAATTACTGTTATCACTACTGGCGGTAGTACCATTGGTGATAGTCGTTTGATTGCTACTTTCACCCTGAGCACCAACAACTAAAGTATCTCCTGATATAGCAATTGATTCACTAAAATGATCAGGAGAATCATTATTGACAGCCTTAATATAGGCTTGTTGTGATATCTTATCGTCATCCGTGTTGGTCAATGAAACCGAGGAAATGGCTATCCCTTGATAATTGGAATCAGAACTGCTGGCGGACAGGGTGACAGAATAGGCAATATTTCCATCCGCCACATAGTCATTCACGCCTGTAATTGTGACAGTTTGAGGTGCCGCATAGTTGGCGGAGGTGAAGGTTAATGTCGCAGGTGAAACCGTGCCTTCCGTGGTATCGCCACTTGTAATATTAATGGTGACATCCGCGGTGGGTTGCGAATTCAGTTTGACGGTGAAAGTGCCAGTGTCTCCGGCTTCAGTGGTGGTGGCATCGGTAGTGACCACTGTCACACCGGCGGTTTCATCATCGGTATTCACAACAATCACATCGTCTGGATCAAGCCCATTGTAAAGCAAGTCTAAACTGGATGCAGGAGAAATAATTACAGTGTAGGTAACATTTCCATCCTTGATATGATCATCCACTCCGGTAACTGTGATGAGGTTTTCAGCGTTAAAGTTGTTTGCTGTCAAGGTAAGTGTCGAAGGATTGACTGTGCCTTCAGACATATCGGAGCTGGTTATTTCAAGGGTCACATCATTCAATGGCTGACTTTTAAGTTTCACAGAGAAAATGGCTGTTCCTCCTGCTTCAGTGGTGTTTCCGCTGATTTTATTCACATCGAAACCAACCAGTTTGTCACGAATGGCTGCAATGGTATTATTCAAATGCGCAATGGCCTGTTCCGGCGGTACCAGATTTTGACGACCTCCTGTTGCCGCTGTCACATTGGCAACAGAGGCAACAACGGATTGAACTGAGGCGTTTTCGGAAAAAACGGAAGAATCAACATTGAAGTTGATGGATTGTCCGCTACTGACTATAGCTTGAACTACCTCTTTGGATATGTTGATACCATTTGTTGGATCACCATCACTATCCAGCGTTTGAAGAAAGGCGGAAATGTTGGCTACGGCTGGAGTGTCCGCTGTCCCATTCTCAACCAGATTGATAGGTGTTAATACCGCCCCGCCCTGTGTTTCACCCAATAAAATATCACCTACTTTGAATTGTATGCGCTCACCGGAAACATAGGTGAACTTCCCGTTGTTGTCGGTGGTCCCGCTCGTACTGTTTGAAGAATATCCAATTCCTGCGGCTGGACTATCATGGAAAAAGCCTTCCAATGCACTTTCTGAAGTGTATTCAGGCTCTTGAGTGTATTCGTTATTTGAGGCGTTTTTAGCTCTTTTTAATGTTGAGGCAGGATCTTCACCACAGGAAATAACCATTAAAAAGGACGCTGTGAGGGATATTATTGAAATTAAAATAATATTTCTATTAGCATTTTGGCTCAACATAATCATTCCATCTATAAAAAGGTTTTCATCTACAATGGAATAAGTATATTTTATTTTGTGAAATGTTCAATTTTCAAGTTCGGAAAAGTTCGGAAAAACTATGACCCACCGGAGGTGGGTGCGAAGCAGAGCTTCGCTTGGTGGATAACGTGCCCCACGGGAGTAGGGTACGAGCAAAAAATCGTTTTTCCGAACTCCAGGCCACAAACTGGGTGACCCGAATCAACCGTGAATCTGATTTGCCCGGTGAAGCTTATCGAAAAGCCTTGGGAAAGGACTATCAGATTTCGCTGGGTTCCTATTCGGATAAACAGACCGCTGACCGCGTTTTGAAAGGAATCAATCAGAAATTCAAAGGGGAACTGGTGTTTGAAAAACATCGTGTCCGTCAGAAAATTGCCCAGTTCAAGATCCGACTGGAAAATTATGACACACGGGAAGCCGCCAATCAGGTTAAAAAAGAACTCTCACGGAAGGATAAACGATTGCAGGATATCTGGGTGGTAGAAACTCCATGAACAAAGGACAAAGGGAAAAGGGAAAAGGGAAAAGGGAAAAGGAAAACTTCGTTGTCTGGTTGTTGGCGGAAAAATGCGGTTTTCGGTCAATTACGGCGACGGGGTTTTCCATTGAATGGCCACAATGGTGGTATCATCAGCCATTTGCTGTCCCTCATAAAATTCATAGGCGTCCTTGACCACTATATTCACAAACTCTTTCAAGGATTCCTCACCTTTTTCGGCTAATACGTTTCGCAAACGTCGTTCGCCCCACATTTCGCCTTCCTTATTTTCATTTTCGATCAGCCCGTCGGTATACAGAAAAATAATATCGCCTGTTTGCAGTTGCAGGGCGGATTCTGTGAATTCAGAATCCATTTTGTCACCCAGTCGAAGATTGCTGTTGAGGAGTTTGCTCACCTGTCCACCGCTTTTAATGACAAACGGGAAATTATGGCCAGCGTTGGAAAACGTCATGTATCCCGTCTGAATGTCAATGGCCGCGACAAAAAATGTCATGAGATATTGGGACGAACCCGTGTCACGTACAATGTGGTTGAGATGGGACAGGATTTCTCCGGGGGATAATTTTTTTTGTTCCAGCAGATACAGTTTCTGGATCATGGCACAGGTCGCACTGGCTGTGGCGGTTACCAGCGCGGCCGGAGTTCCGTGGCCTGTGACATCCCCGATGAGACTGTAGAGTGTGTTTTGAATCTGCATGAAACCATACCAGTCGCCCCCGGTTTCGGAGGCTGACTGAAAAAAACTGGCAAACTTGAGGTTTTCAAAATCTGGAAGATGTTTGGGAAACAGGGCCTGCTGCACCGCGGAGGCTGTTTTAAGTTCCGCGGCCATACGGATTTCACGCTGAATCTGACCAAGATTATTGATCAGCGTATGAATTTTTTCTGTAATGCCCTGAACAAACTCCACATCAAAATCAAGGAATTCTTCGCTACCGATGCGAATGAAGCACATGATGAATTCGAAGCCTTTCAGATGGACAAACATGAAGTGAGCGCCATCCAGAAACAGGGCATCTTCCTCATGAAAAAATTCATAAACCGGGTTTCCCGCGGCAAGATGGTTGAAAATACCGACTTCTTTTTCAGGTGTATCAAAGATTACAGGCAGAATGGTCTCGTCCAGGGGCTTATTCAGAAAATCTGTGAACGATTCCTCAACAGGAACATATTTGTCAATTTGTCTGGCATAGAGAGTCGCGTCACTGTTGTCCAGATAGCGATTGAGCAGTGTGAACACATTTTTAACAATGGTCTGGTTGTCTTTGATCGAGTTGAAGCTTTCAAAAAAATCAGAAAGGAAGAGCAGTTTTTCTTCTTTTTTCTTGGAATTGATTCTGAGCAGATGGAGTTCATGTGCCAGAACATTCACCGCACTGTGGGGCGAGGTGAAGATCGTATCCGTTTTGAGTCGGGCCAGTGAAAAATTTTCAATTTTTTTGATCCATTCCAGCAAAGAACTCAATTCTTCCTTAATGGAGTCGGCCTCTGAAAGATGATTGTCTTCAGTGCTCATTATTTTTCCTTCCGTAGTGTTGATTGTTGTGGGCGAATGGATCAATTCAAGGATTATCAAGGTAATACAAATCAAAACTTTTACAGAAGGTCAACAGAGAATTATATTACAGACCGGAATCCATGAAAAACGGGTCGCCACTGTCAAGGTTTTGCCATTCCAGATCAAAGGCGTCACAAAAGTTTGAAGCTTTTCTGACATCCCGGGCGGCTCTCCGGGATTCGCTGCGGAGACGTTCATGGAACGCTGAAAGAATTTGTTTGTCTGATTTGCCTTTAAGTTGTTTTCGATAATATCCCAGCAGTTGCACATTATCTTCTTGCTGTTGTCGCCATGATTCACTTACAATTTTCAGCACATCTTCAGCGTAAGTCAGGTCTGATTCAGGTTGTTGTGCCCAAGACCGTTTTGATTTCTGGAAACTTGTGTTCATGGTGCCTCCTGATCAAGCATAAAAAGTTATTGAAGGATGAATTTCCTGCTTTTTCATTCAAAAAACATACCAGCAGGATGCTGTAGAACAACTATTCACTGAGTCTCAGGGCTGTTCAGTTTTCCTTATTGTGAGCGTCAACTGGATGGTAGGCGGGAATTATAGGCCCCGCAAACGCCACAAATCGTATGTTTGACGGGCACGTAATCCCGTCCTACCATAGAAGTGAACCGCCCTGAGCGGAGTCTGGATCTTTTGGGGTAAAACTGAAATGCCGTTGAAAACCGCTGAAATGAGTGAAAAAGAACTGTTTTTCCGGGTTAAATCCGCGTTTGGCTGGAAATGCGCGGCTTGCGGGTTGAGGTTGAGCCGGGAACGGGCTGCGGATTTAGTGATTCATTTCATTGATCTCAATTCTGTCAATCGACGAAAAGACAACCTGCTGGCCTTGTGTACGGCCTGTCACAAACAAATAGAGGATGAAGCACAGCATGTTTTTTCAAAACACTATTGCCAAGGCTGTTTATTTAAGGAATATGAATATATAGAAGTCATGAGACAATTGCTCTGGAAAGGCTTGCAACAAAATTTATTTGACGAGGCCATCGCTCCAGCGTTAAGAAAGAAACAGTCGTCCCATTCCAAATCAATGATCAGGCAGTTGTCGCTGTTTGAAAAACCTGTTATCCGAGATAAATGACTATGCCCGTATATCATCAAACCACTGAATCTGCCTGTGTCTTGTTTCTGGAAGACAATGTGGACCTTGCTTCACCAGAGCGGATGCATCCGTACTTGTTGGAAATCAAACAGAATGACGCCATCAAAAGCGTGATCATCAACTTTGAAAAAATTGACTTTATTGACTCCTCCGGAATCGCGGTGATTGTGAAATTGTTCAAGGATCTTCAAAATCATGGAGTTCGCATGGTTCTGTGTCAGATGGAAAAACATGTTTTTGAATTGTTTTGTCTGACAGGTTTTGACCGTCACATTAAAGTCTATGCCACTGAGGCTGATGCCCGAAAAGCCCTGGAGGAGTGAATACTGAAACATGGTGAACACAATGAACATGACTCTGGAAGATAGAATAAAACTGAATGAAGCACAAACCCTGCTTGAAAGCCAGGGGCTTGCGTCTCATTTGAATCGGGTTCTGGGATCTCCAGTTGAAAAAGGCTTTCGCATGTTGCCTGACAGTTGGCAGGAAATTGTGGAGAATGCCACAGAAAAAGCTCTCAAAAAAGCCCTGGAATTTTCCATTCACAGTTTGGATGGTACCCCAAAAGATGACCCGTCCAATCTGTTTCATAAAACCCTGGCGGCATCCAGTGGCGCGTTCGGGGGCGCGTTCGGAATTTTTTCACTTCCTGTGGAATTACCAGTATCCACCGTGATCATGTTGCGCTCCATTGCTGATATTGCACGCAGTGAAAAAGCCAATATCCATCTGCCTGAAACAAAACTCTCCTGTCTGGAAGTGTTTGCGCTTGGAGCGGGAACAGCCAGTGATGGCAATAAATCAAATTATTACATCACCCGCACTGCCTTGGCACAGGCTATTGGCGAAGCCGCTGAATATATCGCGACCAGAGGGTTGGTGGATGAAGCCGGTTCTGTGGTGGTTCGTCTGTTGGCCGCGATTGGCGCAAAATTCGGGGTGATGGTTTCGGAAAAAGTCGCGGCCAGTGCCATCCCGCTTGTGGGTGCGGCCAGTGGCGCATTGATCAATACCATTTTCATGGATTATTTTCAGACACTGGCCAAAGGGCATTTTATTATCAAACGCCTGGAACGCAAATATGGTCAGGAACACATACAAAACGCCTATCAACACTTATGTCTCGCCTCTTGATTACAGGTGCCAGCGGATTCCTTGGATGGAACCTGTGTCAGCAACTGAAGCATCAATTTGAAATCATTGGCACATGCCATCAACATCCGATGAGGATGCATGGAATTTTTACTGTCCCCATCAATCTGGCACAGCTCGGGGATCTACAGCATTTTTTTGAAGACATCCGTCCCGATGCAGTGATTCATACCGCCGCCTATTCCCAGCCGAATTTCTGTGAAACTCACCGGAATGAAACAGATCCGCTCAATGTCATGGTGCCCGGCCGTCTGGCTGATTTGTGTGCTCACAAGAAAATTCCACTTGTCTTCACCTCTTCAGATATGGTGTTTGACGGAAATCATCCGCCCTATGACGAAGCATCAACGGTGAATCCGATCAATTATTATGGCACCCAGAAAGCGTTGGCCGAACAGAAAGTGATGGCACATTATCCAGAGGCGGTTATTTGCCGCATGCCCCTGATGTTTGGCAACCCCGGACCGTTTGCGTCCAGCTTTATCCAGCCTTTTCTGCAGGCCCTGAAAGCTGGAAAACCCCTGGATTTGTTTGTGGATGAATATCGCAATCCCATCAGTGCGCGCGATGCTGTTTCAGGCATTTTGCTGGCCCTGAAATCATGGCACGGCATTTTGCATCTAGGGGGACAGGAGCACCTTTCACGGTATGAATTTGTGAAGAAAATGGCCCGGATCTTTCAGTTTCCGGATGCCATCCTGAATCCCTGTCGTATTCAGGATGTCGTTATGCCAGCACCCAGACCCGGAGATTTGAAAATGATCAGTAACAAAGCTTACAAACTGGGTTTTAATCCCGGATCTGTTGAAACCGAACTCGAAGCTCTGTATCAACAATTGTAGGGGCGACCTGCCGGTCGCCCTTGTGTTTGCAAGGGCGGTGGGAACGTATTCCGCAGGAAAGGGCGACCCGCCGGTCGCCCCTACGATTTTTGTCATGAAAACAGAACCGAAATCACCCACAATCATTTGTAGGGGCGACCCGCCGGTCGCCCAACGATGTGGTTTATGAAAACAGAACCAGGATTATCCGACATCAATTGTAGAGGCGACCCGCCGGTCGCCCAACGATGTGGTTTATGAGAAAAGACCCGAGACCACCCACAATCATTTGTAGGGGCGACCGGCGGGTCGCCCCATTATAATTCTGCAATGGCTATTACCATGACCAACGAAACACCCGCACAGTTATTACGTGAAGCCCTGAAAAACAAAGGCATTGGTCCCACAGGGAGCAAACATCTTGATCCGGAACTTCTGGAACAGGTTCTCCCTTTGTTGGGCCTGCCTGAAACCAATGTGGTCACTGCCGCGACTTTCTGGACAGCCTGTCTCATGCTGGATAACAATGATGAAGAAGAGGCTTTGTTGCGTCCGTTGAAAGCGAATCCTCGGCAATATCTGACGAGGGAACTGCAATCACTCACCAAGCCTGAGATTGTCGAGCCTGAGTCACGAAGTTTTGCTGAATTGACGAACATCGTTATTCAAAAACAGAATCTGACGTTTGATCAGGCATCCTCTGCCGTGAGTTATCTCTGGCATCCGGAGATTCCTGTCTGGCTCAAGGCCTCATTTTTACAGGCCGAACGGCTGAAGCGTGAAACCCTGGCAGAAAATGTGGCGTTTCTTCAGCAGATGTGGAACCAGTCCCGTTCTGTGGATGTTCAGTTGCCTGTGCTGATTGATCTTTGTGATGCTTATGACGGCACTAAACGCAGTTATCATCTGACACCTTTTTTTGCGGCGGTTCTTGCTGCCATGGGGATTCCCTGTGTGGTGCATGGCCTGGAATCCGCGGCACCCAAACATGGCATCACAACCGCCCGGATATTGAAACATGCCGGTAAAAATCCGTATAGAGATTTAGCGTCGGTTCAAGCCGGTATTTGTGATTCTCAAACAGGTTGGGGATACTGTGATCAGTCTGTGTTTTTCCCTGAACTCCATGCGTTGCTCCCGATGCGTCATGACATGGTCAAACGGCCTTTTCTGGCAACCTTTGAAAAATTGCTGAGTCCTGTGCGTAATCAGGGGGGAAACATTCAGATTACCGGTTATGTGCACCCGCATTACCGTATTGAGATGGTCAAGGCCCTTGCCCTGCATAATCGTCAGCGGATGTTTTTTAATTTGAGAAGCATTGAGGGTTCAACCAATTGCTGGATTAAGAAAGAAACACCCTATGTGGGATATCAGCTTTCGGATCAGGTGAAGATTCCTCATGGATTAAAAGGGACACCGACCCCGCTGATGCTGGACGCGGATTGGACCACCCTGTTACATTCCCAGCAATCCCAACCTCTGGAAGGAACCTTGGCCCCTGAAACATTCGGAGTTTTCCGGGAGGATCAGGAAATCCTGAAAGACATCACACTGGAACAAACGGTTGAGGCCGGAATAGCCGCGTTGAAAGGCGATTCCGGACTGGTACGTGATTTGCTGATCTATCATGCGGCGATGTACGCATGGCTTGGCGGTTGTGAAGCTTCTCCGGCCTCAGCGACAGCTCATGCCAGAACGGTGCTTCAATCCGGAAAAGCACTGGATCACTGGAACGCACAGAATTAACCTTGCCCTGAGCCATGGTTTTATGGCATATGCCGTGCTTCATGAGTTAAATGCTTGCAAAAAAATAAAATACCAAAGTCTCAGGAAGACAGTTAACGGTAGCCCGGGGTTACGTCCCCGGGAATGAGCCCAATGTCGTCAACTTAAACATTCTGAATGGTGCTGTGTTTCAATTCCCCCTTGGTTCAAGGGGGTTAGGGGGATGTAATTCTGAGCTTTAAATCCCCCATGCCCCCTTTGAAAAGGGGGATTCCCCAGCGAAGAACGCCTTAAGTTGATGACATTGGGGAATGAGCCGGGACGTAACCCGGCTCTACCAATCATCCCGGAATGGTATCTTTGACGGGATACCTGAAAATTGGAGACGCACCAATTGTGTGTTTCCACGGACCATTGAACTGGAAATTTTTGTTAACCAAACAGCAGGAGAAACGCAGATGCGACAAAATCTTAAACTTGGATTGATAATTTTCACCCTCATTCTTGGTCTTGGCACAATTGCCTGGGGTGCAGAAAAAAAAGCGCCGTATGAAGTGATTGGAACAGCGCCGGCGAAACACAGCCTGGACAAGGTTGTTGTTGAGGAATTTATGAATTTCGGCTGTCCCCATTGCAATCATTTTCATGAAATGAGTGAAAAAATTCGTCTGGATTATGCGTATCGTGTTGAATTTGTGACTAGGCCCATTCTATTCCGTGGACAAAACGACGCGCCCCTTCGATTGTTTTACATCGCTCAATCTCTGGGGCAGGGGGAAAAAGTGAAGGCTGAAATTTTAAAGGTGAAATTCAAGCATGGTGTCGATGTGTTTGATCCCGGCGTCGTCAATTATATGGCCCGTTCGCTCGGGTTGTCTGAGCAATATCAGAAAGAAGCCAAACAGGACTGGGTGACCGAAAAAATCAAGGAAGCAGAACAGCGAGCCACCGGCTTTGGCATCAACAGCACTCCGACAATCGTGATCAGTGGCGCGTTGAAAATGCAGCCTCAACAAAGCATGGAAGCGTTTGTAGAATCTCTGCCGGCAGTGTTTGATGAGTTGCTGAAATAAGCCTCCAGCCTGTGATAGCCATGTCTGAGACACCTCTTCCACTGGATGAAAAACTGGCGCTTCTCCCTGAGGCGCCAGGGATTTACATGTATAAAAACCAGTCGGGAGATATTCTTTATATCGGCAAGGCGAAGTCTCTCAAAAAACGGGTTCGTTCCTATTTTTATCCTTCCGCCAAACATACCCTGCGCATCCAGGTCATGATCCGGCTGGCGTATGATATGTCGATCATTGTCACCGATACTGAAGCCGAAGCCCTGATCCTTGAAGAACAACTGATCAAAACCCACCAACCCCGCTACAATATCTTACTCAAGGATGACAAATCCTATCCCTATTGCAAACTGACCGTGAATGAAATGTATCCGCGCCTGTTTCTTGTTCGTGAGAAACGGGATAAAAACGCGGAATATTACGGCCCTTACACGTCGGTCCGTGATACGCGCCACATTGTTGAGGTGATCCAACGCTATTTTCCGTTGCGGACCAGCAAGATGGAGCTTGATGGCACCAAAACATATCGCCCCTGTCTGAATTTTCAGATGAAGCGTTGTCTGGCACCATGCACAGGACAGGTCAAGGTGGAAGACTATCAGGAGGCAGTCAATCAGGTCCGATTGTTTTTCAAGGGAAAGGATCAGGAACTGGCGCAGAGCCTCGAAACCAAAATGCAGGAAGCCGCGGCGGAATTGAAATTTGAAAAAGCCGCCCAGATTCGCGATCAACTCAGAGCGATTCAACGCATCTGGGAACGGCAGAAAATCATCAGTCAGGACAAACACGATCAGGATGTGTTTAATTTCTACCGTGAATCGGACACGGCCGGGGTTCAAGTCATGTTTGTGCGCAATGGCCGGTTGATCGGCACTGATTTTTTCTTCATGGAACACACGGAATCCGTGTCTGATGACAATCTTCTGGGCCAGGCTCTGAACCGGATTTATACCGGTGATGCTCCTGTCATTCCCCACGAAGTTTTTCTGCCGTTCCATTATTCGGATCAGGAGGTTCTTGAACAGACGCTGAGTGATGTTTCCGGTCGAAAAATCAGCATTCTCGTTCCGCAGAAAGGTCAGAAAAAAGAACTGGTTTCCATGGCCTATAACAATGCCAAAATCAATTTGCAGGAAAAACGGCAACGGATCTATGATCAGAGCAAAATTCTGGAGCAGGTCAAATATGCCCTGCATCTCAGGAAAGAACCTCAGATGGTGGAAGCCTTTGATATCTCACATCTGGGCGGCAATCACACGGTGGCATCCCTGGTTTGCTGGAAAGACAATAAACCCTTCA
Organism: SAR324 cluster bacterium; assembly: GCA_015232315.1. Taxonomy (NCBI): domain Bacteria; class Deltaproteobacteria; species SAR324 cluster bacterium. The sequence goes on from JADFZZ010000020.1 coordinate 11,068, forward strand.
AGGAACAGTACCGTAAATACAAGATTCAGAGTGTTCAGGGGCCGGATGATTTTGCCAGCATGAAAGAGGTTCTCAGTCGGCGTTATCAGCGTGCGGTTTCCGGTGAAATGCCTCTGCCTGATATGATTATGATTGATGGCGGTCGCGGGCAATTGAATATCGCGGTGGAAGTGCTGAAGGAGCTGGGAATATCGCTGGATCAGGTGGATCTCATCGGGTTGGCCAAGGGACGTTCTGACAGACGTAAAAAAGTACAGCGTCCCAATCAGGAAGATTTTGAATATGTCATCAAACCCAATCAGAAAAATGAAATCCGTCTCCATCGCCATTCGGCCGTCCTGTTTTTTTTGCAAAACATCCGGGATGAATCACACCGGTTCGCGATTACCTTTCAACGCGAGCTGAAACGCAAACAAAACCTCCATTCCCTGCTGGACGAAATTCCCGGTATCGGACCTCATCGAAAAAAATCACTGCTGAAACATTTTGGCAGTCTCAAACGAGTCAGGGACGCTTCTGTCGAGGACCTTCAACAGGTCCGGGGCGTTTCAGCGGAACTGGCTCAGTGCATCCGTGATTTCTTGTCACAGGCTCCTGAAGAGTCCGGTTGAAAACGGATTGGATGATTGCTCAGGGGATTATGATCGGCTGTAAAGTTCACTGAATCCAAAACCACAAAAAGTATCTTGTACTTTATATATATTAACGTTAGTGGGGGTCTCAGGTGAGGCGATGTGTTCCAAAATCTGAATCTTGAGTTATTCAGTGCATTGAACTCACATATCGGGATATCAAACACAACAAAGAGGGATTATGAAATCAAAACTTTTCGGAAAAATAACCAGGGTGATTGTGATCGGGTTGCTGGCAACAGGGTTGTATGGCTGTAAAAAAGCCGAACAACCACCCGCCAACGAACCTGTTACCATGGAACAGCCCGTCATGAAACCGACTGAAGCCACAATGCCTGAAGAAAAAATGGCACCAGCTCAGGAAGAAAAAATGATGTCTCAGGAAGAGGGCTATGAGCAACCGTTACCTGAAGACAATGGCACGGAAGAAGGCGATATGAATGATGAAATGTCGCCTTCTGAAGGAGACACCCTTTATCCCTCTGATGAAATGATGGAAGATCCCATGGATGCTCCGCCCCCCATCGAAGAATGCGCCAACCCTGACGATTGTCCTGAAGACGAACCTACTGAGGTTCAGTAAGATTTAAATTTCCTGCTTTTCCTCTATAAAGCTGGATCATTCCTGACACGGATTATGCCGTGTTCAGGAATGATTTTCAACACAGGTTTCATCATTTTATTTGAAAGTGATACATGGAAACATTGATTGTTGTTAATGAACCTGACGACTGGGTTCTGGATATCCCGGATATCAAGGTGGTTGCGGCACGGGACTATCTGATGGATCCCTCTTATACGGAAATACGGGCCAGGGTTTATAACCTGTGCCGCAGTTACGAATATCAGCGTACGGGTTATTATGTCTCGCTGCTGGCTGAGGCCAGAAAACATAAACCCATTCCCAACGTTTCCACCATTGAAGACCTGAAATCTCCCACACTGATCAGTGAAGCGGCTGATGATCTGAATGAACTGATTCAGAAAGTCTTCCGACATTTGCAATCGGACACCTACACTCTCAGCATCTATTTCGGACGAAATCCCGCAAAACGCTATAACGTCTTATGCTCCAGATTGTTCCGTCTGTTTCAGGCCCCGTTTGTCAGAGCCTATTTCATACGTCAGGATGAAAAGTGGTATATGGAATACATCGGTCCGATTTCAGCAAATGATATCCCTGTGGAACATCTGGAGTATGTCCATGAATTCACCCGGGAATATTTTGATGGCCGACGTGCCTATTCCAAACCAAGAGAACAATCCCGGTATGATCTGGCCATTCTGCTGAATCCCAATGATCCCCATGCTCCGTCTAATGAAAAATCCATCAAGCGCTTCGTGAAAGCCGCGGAAACAGTTGGCTTTTCAACAGAATTGATCACGGTTGATGATTTCCAGCGACTTCCGGAGTTTGATGCGCTGTTTATCAGGGAAACAACCAATGTGCATCATCACACCTATCAATTTTCCCGAAAAGCTGTGGCCGACGGGTTGGTTGTGATTGATGATCCCGATTCTATTCTGAAATGCACCAACAAGGTGTTTCTTGCGGAAATGTTACGCAGACATAAAATCAAGGCTCCCAAAACATTCATCCTGCATCATGACAACCTGGAACAATGTCTTCAGGAAATTGGACTCCCCTGCGTGTTGAAACGTCCGGATGGTTCTTTTTCTGATGGTGTGATCAAAGTTCAGACACGTGAAGAGTTTGAAAAAGAAGCCGAGCATTTTATGGAAACGTCCGATCTGGTGATTGTCCAGGAATATCTGCCTACCACCTTTGACTGGCGGGTGGGCGTTCTGGATCAGAAACCCCTGTATGTCTGCAAATACCATATGGCCCGAAAACACTGGCAGATTGTGTTGCGTGATGAGGATGGCAAAACCAAGGATCAGGGACGAGTGAACACGTTTGAAATTGATGATGTCAACCCGTTGCTGATTTCAACCGCGGTCAAAGCCGCCAATCTGATCGGAAACGGTTTGTATGGTGTGGATGTCAAACAGGTTGATAAAAAATATTATGTGATTGAGGTCAACGACAATCCCAGTATTGACGCCGGCATTGAGGATATGGTTCTCAAAGATGAACTTTATCTGACGATCATGCGAAGTTTTGCCCAGAGAATTGAGCGAAAACGGCTGGAAGTCTTGTCTGATTCAACCCCTGCCGTTAAAGAACAACCAAAAGCTTCACAATGACAGACATTTTTTAATAGCCCTGAAGAACAACTGGTTGACGGCGGGCGCCCCAGTTTCCCGGTTGTTCCTCAAACAATCCCGCACAAAGGGTGCCGCAAAATCCGCAATGGCCGCCACGATCCAGATTCCAATCACTCAATTCATACCAGTCTCTGCCAATCAGCATTTTGCCACAATGATAACAGAAGGTGCTTGAGCCTGATTTGTCATGCACATTCCCGGTATAGGCGTATCGCACACCATTGCTGAGGGCAATAGTTCTGGCCTTGGTCAGGGTTGTTGCGGGCGTTCGTGAAACATTGGTCATTTTCCAGTCCGGATGAAAGGCTGAAAAATGCATCGGCACCTCAGGTCCCAGATGTTCCACCACCCATTGTGTCATGGCATGCAGTTCCCTGTCCGAATCGTTGTGTCCGGGAATCAGCAGAGTCGTGAGTTCCATCCAGACCCGGGTTTCCTGTTTGAGGTATTCCAGGGTTTCCAGAACAGGCTGAAGCGAACCGCCGCAAATTTCACGGTAAAACGACTCGGTGAAGCCCTTGAGATCAACGTTCGCGGCATCCATGTAGCGAAAAAATTCATTGCGGGGTTCGGGTTTGATATACCCTGCGGTCACGGCCACTGAATAAATTCCCAGTTCTCTACAGGCCTGTGCGATGTCCACCGCATATTCCAGAAATATGACAGGATCGTTATAGGTATAGGCCACACTCCGGCAACCTTTGGAATGGGCCGCGCGGGCAATTTGTGACGGTGATGCCCTGTCGGCCAGAATATCGGTTTCACGGGATTTGCTGATGCCCCAGTTCTGGCAGAATTTGCAGGTGAGATTGCATCCGGCTGTGCCGAAAGACAGGATCGAGGTTCCCGGGAAAAAATGATTCAGTGGCTTTTTTTCGACCGGATCAATGCAAAATCCACTGGATCGGCCATAGGTTGTGAGCAGGATCTGTTGATTGACGCATTGTCTGACAAAGCAAAGTCCCCGTTGACCTTCGTGCAGTTTGCATTCCCGGGGACATATATCACACTGGATTCGGGAATCCTCGAGAACCTGCCAGTAACGTCCTGGAGCACTCATGGCGCCTCCTAAAATTCATCGGTGGTGTAGCGTGTGATTTCAAGGGTGTTTGACCAGTAATGGGCCGACAAACCGGCCTTTTGTTTTAAATGACGCAGAAACTGTACTGGCTCTGGGAGTTGCTCCCATACGCTGGGCAAAAATGTTCCTCGATACCGTCCCTCGGTGAGCACCAGTCCATCAATTCCAGGCCGGATCTGTTGGAGCAGATCTTCTTCTGATACAAACACAATAGGAGTCTCCGGACTCAACACAGAAATTTTAATAACGAGTTCAGGAAATTCTCTGTCGGTCAGTGGAGAGAACCTGTAATCACGAAAGGCCGCGGAATAAGCATTGGACATGACATCTGCGGCCAACGGCTGGTGGGCCTGCAAGGAACCAATGCAACCACGGAGTTGTTTGTGTTTCATCAACGTGACAAAGGATGCTCCGGGCTGTCCCAAGGCCCCCTCAAGATCTTTCGTCGTTGCCGTGGCTGGTTTGCCTGAATTTAATCCGGTTTCAATGGATTTTCCTGCAAGGATTTTCAGGTGTTGCTTGTGCGATAATGATAACATTGTTTCCATTCAAACCTTCTTACATTTTAGGGATTGATCCTGTTTTTGGCCACAAATTGTAGGAGCGAACCTGTGTGTTCGACCTGAGCCCACTGTTGTCAGTTTAGGAACGTTCAAAAAATAACATAGGAAACTTTCTGGTTACGAACGTCCCGTTTGTAACAGGGCTGTTCACTTCTCGGTAGGACGGAACTACGTGCCCGTCAAAAATACGATTTTTGGCGTTTGTGGGGCATGTAATCCCCGCCTACCATCAGGTTGACGTTCAAAATAAGGAGAAATGAACAGCCCTAATCCCCGATCAAATCAGATCTGAATTGACCATTCCATAACCACGTTCGCTATGCAGTGAATAGTCGAGTCCCATCACCTCAGATTGTTCATCAATCCTGAAGCCGATAGTTTTATCAATCACCAGACAGATCAGATACGTTCCCACACTTGCCAGCGCAATGGTGGTTGCCATTCCAAGCAACTGAATTCCAAACTGATCCCAGACAGTCCAGCCACCGGCACCCGCTTTTTGGGCGGCCTGTTCCATCCAACTGTCACGGATAAAAAATGACAGCATCAACACGCCCAGTCCACTGCCAACACCATGAATTCCAAAACAATCCAGACTGTCGTCATAACCCAGTTTGATTTTCATTTTAAGTGCGTAATAACAGGCGAGGCTGGAGAGGGCACCCAGAATAAGCGCGCCTCCAGGTTGGACGACGCCCGCGGCGGGTGTGATCACAACAAGACCGGCCAAAATACCTGATACAAAACCCAGGGATGTTACCTTTCTGAATTGGATCGCTTCGACCAGCATCCACATCAAGGCGCCACTGGCCGCGGATATCTGGGTCATGGTGAGTGCCTGTGCGGTGGCAAGTCCGCTTTGAAAGGTAGATCCCGCATTGAAGCCATACCAGCCAACCCATAAAAATCCTGCTCCCATCAGGGTCATGACCAGGTTGTTGGGATGCATCGCTGTTTTAGGATAGCCTTTTCTGGCACCCAGATATACTGCCACCACGAGGGCGCTGGTTCCCGCGGAAACGTGAATCACCAGACCGCCAGCCAGATCAATCACTCCGGATGCTCCAGCATTGAACAACCAGCCATCAGCCGCCCAGACCCAATGGCAAAGAGGGCTGTAAACCACCAGAAACCACAAAGTAATAAACGCGCAGTAACTGCGGAAATATACACGCTCGGCGAGGGCTCCACTGATAAGTGCCGGTGTGATGATGGCAAACTTGCCCTGAAACATGGCAATGACATATTCCGGAACACCATTGGTGATGACATCGTCAATGCCCTTGAGAAAGAAAAAATCACTGTTCCAGCCATAAATCCCACCCAGAATATTATGTCCGAAGGTCAGGGAATATCCGACAATCACCCATAACACACCGATAATGGCCATTGAAACAAAACTGTGCATCATGGTTCCCAGCACATTTTTGGTACGTACAAGACCGCCATAAAACATGGCCAAGCCCGGAATCATGAACAGCACCAAGGCGGTTGAAATCATCATCCATGCGGTCGTCCCGCTATCAACGGGGTCCGCGGCGAAAATAATTTGTGGAAACAAGATCATTGAAATGCCGACATACAACTGTTTTGCTCGTTTGCTCATTCCTCCTCCATTGCCAAAAAGTATTAGGTGAAACTCAGGGAACCTGAAAACCCGACCGAATACCACCATTCAAAATAATCTGACAGTAGTAAATAGGATTTTTTTTGAGATTCGGAATTGAGGAGGTGCTGTAGGCTGGAGAAGTACCCGACCATAAATCTTTAACCCTTTTTTCTGGTTCCCTGCCTCTGGGGCAATACCCGTGAGTGAATTTGGGCTGATAGTTAATAAGCTATCTAATTACAATGAGTTATATGCTTATTTCGGTTTTCCATTAAATCATGGAGAAAAGTTCGTAGTTCCGCCTTCAGTCGGCTTTTCCGCAGGGCTTTCAACCTGAAGGCGGGACTACGAACCTGATTTCACTCACGGGTATTGGCCCTGAGCCCAGGGTGCATTCCAATAGTGTGACATGTAGATAAATTTGAGCTCCAATACCAGAAATTGCAGTCAAATACTGCATAAAATTTATTAAAATCCCTGTATATTGTGTGATTTTTTGTCGAATAATTAGAAAATCACATTATTGGAATGCACCCTTTAAATGGTCTATTTGGCATAGAGTATCAAAAAAAAATTAAATGGTCTATTTGGCTCTGAATTTTCATCAAAAAACAGGTTCGGTATTTATCGTGAATTGTTTTGAGTTAGTGGAGCAAAATTGGAGCAAAAGCTATTTTTGAAAAGTGCCTGAATCTGTGGAAGCTTTGAGGAATGTGGCGCGCCTGGAAGGGTTCGAACCTCCGACCCTTGGAATCGAAATCCAGTACTCTATCCAGCTGAGCTACAGGCGCATAAAAAAGAACTTCCAGCAGAGAGTGGAGGAGGGAAATATTACTTTCCATTGGAAGTCAATAAGGAAGATCTGGGGCGAGCGAAGGGACTCGAACCCTCGGCCACTGGAATCACAATCCAGCGCTCTACCAACTGAGCTACGCTCGCCATTAAAAATCGTTAGAGATGTATTGGTTTATTAAATCATTTACAATATAAAAATTGAACATTATCTGAATTTGATGTTTTTGATGGGTTTATCCCTCCTTTTGTATTTTGGAAATTGAAGGAATGTATGGTCTGGTGGCAATTATTTCCGGGTCGTTTGAGGCTCTCGATCTTGTTGCTGTGTTTTTTTTGGGGGTTGGGCGGATTGCTGTTATGGAATTTGTCTCAATGGGTTGACATCGCTGAGAAAATGCATAGAACATTTATCATTATATTGGATTCATCCGTGGAAGAAACCAGGCTCCGGCAGTTTATTCTGGAGCTAAAAGCCAAGGGCTTTGGCCAAATTTTCGCCATGGGACAGAATAACCTGAATTCACAGCTTTCGGATGAACTTGCTGTGGAAGCCGCCTCTGAATCTGAAAAATCCATGAATTCAGCAATCATTTTTGAATTCATCCCCTTCACCAGGGATTCGTCAGAATTACTTCGTCTCGAAAAACAACTGAAAGAATATCATCAAATTAGGTATGTCACGCAAGCTCATGACTTATGGAAAAAATTTCAGCAATGGCAGAATCTGCTATGGTGGGTACTTGTAGTTTGGTTTGGTGCCATGTATAGTCTGGCCCTGTCACAAGTATTGAGGGTATTGGGCGTTGAATTACAGGTCCATCAACAAAACATCCGTTTGATGCAAAAATCCGGGGAAGCCCTGTGGAAGATCCGTGGATGGTTCTGCCTCAAAAATCTGGGGGAAACATGGCTTATGGCCGTGAGTGCCCTGGGGCTGATCTATGTGATTTATCTTGGCTGGGGAACCAGTCCCACGGTGCGGGAGTTCCTGCCCTTTACTCAAAGCTCTGTAGAATTTTTTGCCGTGGAAGATATCCTGGCAAGCATAGCTGTCATGGTAGTCAGTCACGTAGTGTGTCTCTCTTTCATGACTTCTTCGATCATCAAGTGATCTATCTGAGGACAATATGTCATTAATAGATTCGGTAGAACCTCAAGCGATTCCCTGTAAAGTTCCAGGATGCAAACGAACCTGGCTGCTCGATGCTCATAAAGTGGTTGAAAGCTGGAGTAATCCACAATTCAATGTTCCCAAACGAATGTGTGATGAATGCAAGGCCCAGTTTGACAAACTTCAGACACAGAAGGTGAAATGCTCCACGCTGGATTGCGAAGAATTTTTGGAAATTGCGCCATACCAGCAACTGATTTTAATTCGGAAGCATAAAACCATTGAGAAAGAAAAGTTCTTTTGTGATTCCTGTAAAGTGTTATTGAAGTCGGTTGGCGATCTGGAAGTTCCCTGTAGAATGAAGGCCTGTCACAACTCCTGGAAATGGTATGCCTCTTCACGCCTGCAAATGGGTGGAAAAGCACTGACAGCCCAACCGGAATCACGCTTGTGTGATCAATGTTTCTCAATTCTGAAGAATCTGAGCATTGAGAAACATCCCTGCAAAGTCAAGGATTGCAACCGGGAATACACTGTTGATCGAATGACACAACTGGAAGTTCAGTTGACAGGACACAAGGAGAAAAAACGCATGTGTCCGGATTGTTCTCATCTTTTAAAAAACCTTTCCACCCGAAAAATGCCCTGCAAGGTCGCCGAATGCACCAATACGTGGAATTGGGCCGCATTTGCCCAACTTGAATTTCAACGTCAGCAAGAGATTAATCCTGAACTGAAAGAACCTGAGAGATATTGTGACCACTGCTTTGGTTTTTTGAAAAGACTAAAACCGCTCCATATCAAATGTGCCAGACATGGCTGTTCCCATCACATTGATTATTCTGTGGAATTGCAGTTTGAAGATTATATTAAACATCTCAAACCCAACCAGCGTGACCTGTTATGTGATTCCTGTATCAAAATTCGTGAAGGCCTCAAAGACCAGTCCTTCACATGCAAGGAAGAAGGCTGTGGCAAAAAATGGGTTTGGACCGCAGTCCAGCAATTTGAGACGGGACACTTTGAACATGGGAATTTTGTAACAGGCCCACACCATGACCGCTATTGTGATTCCTGCCGTGATTTTGTAAATAGCCATTCAGATTGTCATGTGGATTGCCAGCAATGTGGATCTCCCATTTTGTGGACGGTTCATCAACAGTTAAAAACACATCTGGGACAATGGGTCGCCCCCAGCGTATGTCCTTCATGCCTTAAACCGCATGATTCTTGAGAACGCAAGAACTGATCACTGAGTATGTATCGATTATTCGTCGCTCTTGACCTTCCGCCGGAAATCAGACAACAACTTCAGGAAATTTCCGGCTATGGAATTCAGGGAGCCTCCTGGGTTGTTCCTGAAAACATTCATTTGACATTAAAGTTTATTGGTGAAGTCGATGGTGGGCAACTGGAAGACATTTCAGGATCACTGTCAGAGATTCGTTTCACCGCATTTGAGATGAAACTGAAGGGAACAGGTTGCTTTCCACCAAAGGGGGAACCCCGAAGTTTGTGGGCTGGCGTTGAGGATGACTCCGCCCTGGCTCATCTGGCCCGGAAAATTGACCAGCGGTTGGTTCGTCAGGGCATTCCCCGTGAAGCCAGAAAATTTTCTCCACATGTGACTTTGGCCCGTCTGAAAGCATCCCGTGAGGAGCATCTGGTATCATTTCTCACGTACCACAGTCTGTTTCAGTCTTCCACCTTCACAGTCAATGAATTTGTGTTGTTTGCCAGCGTGCGGACTCCTCGTGGATCTGTTTATCAGAAACTCAGAACCTATCGCTCTGATCAGGCAGATCTCAGTTCAGCACCCCGGGAACAGCCAGCGTGAAACAAGGGATTTCCACATCAAAAATCACTCCGTCCGAAGAACGCATCCTGTAGGTGCCCTGCATGGTTCCAAATTCTGATTCAAGCTGTGATCCGCTCATGTATTCATAGGATTCGCCCGGATTGATCAGGGGTTGTTCACCGACAACACCATCACCCCGTACTTCCCTGATTTCACCAGTGCTGTCCGTGATGATCCAGTGCCGACTGATCAGTTGAACCTGTCGATAACCGAGGTTGTTCATACGGATTCGATAGGCAAACACAAAAAGATTGTCTTCAGGGTTCGAACGATCGTCCAGATAAAACGATTCAACAGATATTTTGATATTGTGAGTAATCGCGGTTTCCATAAAACATCCTGTGATCATGAAAAAAGTCAATGATTCTCATACAGTGTTTATGAGAGGCATATGTTTTGCTGTAAGATTGTCTTAACATTAATTCTGTATGGACTACAGACGTATCAAGCAATGTTACTTCTCATATTGATGGTAAAACGCAATGCTGAACATTCCTGATGAACAATTGAAATTGACCATTCGTCCCGGCAGATCCCAACTGGGCGAAATTGGCATCCATCTTGATATTGCACAGGATTTAAGAACCCAGGCTCAACTTCAGGCTAGAGAATTCAAATCCCTGAAACAATTCAAACCGGAAAACAGCAATGTTTCCACTGCTCTGCGAATTCTTCAGGCCAACCTGGTCAATCGGTTGTACAGGGGAGTTCAGCAAGATCTTCAGAAGATGAATATTCTGGAAGGTCCCAACCACAGTCAAATGGCTTATGAAGTGTTTCAGGATTATCCGGCCCTGGTGTGTGATGACGACAGCTTCTGCCGGCGCAGTTCCCTGAAAATTCAAAGAACACTGCTCAATATCGGGCAACTACGACAAGCGTATCCTGTGACAGCGGAACTTTCAGAACTTGAAGCGGTACTTCAGGAACTCGATCAGGACGCTGATGCTCGTGTTCTTCGAAAGACCTTGCTGCAATTGGGGCGGTCTGTTTCATTTGCTTCATATCTGAAAATGAAGCAGCAATTTGTGGAGGAATGGGTTGATACTCAGAAAAAACAACATTGCAACGCAGATTTTAATCCCTTGAATGACGATGAACTTTCGGGGATGATGAAAGCCTTGATCCAGCAGAAAAAACAATTGGTGGCAAATCATGAAGTGATGCGATATAAGGATCAGCAGTTTTTCCGGTATTTCAACTCTGTGTCCCATGATGTTCTGAACACACAGTCCATTCAATTCTGGAAAACAGAGGAAAACAGGGAAAGTTTTCTAAGGTTTATCATGGCAATTCGGAGTTCATTTCAGGAAACAACACCATTTTTCGTGTTCCGCTTTGAAAATTCCTTCACTTATTTGTTGTGCGGATTCTCAGATGAGGATATTCTGAGTGCGTTGGAGGGCAACCGGGATGTCGTGATGCCTCACGCAAAAATCATTCTGCGTCAGTCCAATCAGGTTTACCGCGAATTGACCGTCAAAGATTCCGGAAATCAAACCCTGTATTTTAACTGCCTTAAAGAAGCGATGAAATTGTTCGTCCTTCAATTGAACCATCATTTACAAATAGATCTTCCTCCGGCTTTTCTCCGTCTGTTTGAAATCTGACTTTAAAGTTGATTCCCCATGAAATTTATAGATTCTGTAAAAATCCATGTCAAATCTGGCAATGGAGGCGCTGGATGCACCGCATTCCGGCGTGAAAAATATATTCCCAAAGGTGGTCCCAACGGTGGCGATGGTGGCCATGGGGGTGCCGTTATTTTCAAAGGTCACACCGGTAAGTCAACGTTGCTTGATCTTTCCTTTCAACAACACCAGCATGCCGAAAACGGTATTCCCGGTGGTGGACAAAACATGCACGGTCGCAGCGGACAAGATATTGTGATACCTGTGCCCTTGGGAACTGTGATCAAAGACATCGAAACGAATGAAATTCTGTTGGAGATCCTGGATGAACAGGAATATCTCTTTCTTGAAGGTGGACGGGGAGGACGCGGAAACGCCCGATTCAAGACTTCAACCAACCGCACCCCGAGGTTTCACCAACCGGGAGAAGACGGGAAGGAAATGTGGGTTCGTATGGAACTCAAACTCATGGCCGATGTCGGACTGGTCGGGTTTCCCAATGCGGGCAAATCGACTCTCATCAGTTCCATTTCACACGCTCACCCCAAAATCGCGGATTATCCGTTCACCACCCTTGTTCCTAATCTGGGCGTGGTCCAACTGGATAATTATGACAGCTTTGTTGTGGCTGATATTCCGGGTATCATTGAAAATGCGCATTTGGGCGCAGGACTTGGTATTCAGTTTTTAAAGCATATCGAACGGACCGCTATTTTACTGCTGATGCTTGATGTTTCGGGTTTTTCAGAACATCCTCCGTTTGAAGAATATGAAATTCTGAAACAGGAGATGGCCTTGTTTTCTCCAACGCTCATGGAAAAACGGCGCATCGTCGCATTGACAAAAACGGATTCCATCGCTGATGAAGATTCAGTGCGAACCCTGACAAAAAAATTGGAACAACAGGGTGAAACCGTATTTCGGATTTCCTCAGTTTCCCGCGATGGGTTGCCTGAGTTGATCCATTTTCTGGCTCAGGTTGTACGTGAACGACGAACCGCAAGGTTGGCTGAAACAGTCCCGGAGGAAACTTCTCAGGAATCACTGCAACTTCAACAGAATTAATTGTAAAAGTTTTTTAAACAATTGATCTCGATTCTAAGGTCTGTAGAGACGTGCGAATCGCGCGTCTCTACGCATGCCTGCGGGAGCGATTTTCCAAATAGTTTTCTATTTTTTTCATCTATTTTACTATTATCCAGGTCCATGCTTCCCAATATCAAAAATTATTCCCATGACGATCTGAAACAATGGTTTCAAGAGCATGAGGAACCCGCGTTTCGGGCCGATCAGGTTTATCACTGGCTGTATAAAAAACGGGTCCAGACTTTCAATGACATGCGCAATGTGTCCAAATCGGCCATTCGCTTGCTCGAATCTTCATTTTCATTGGGGCCTATTGAACGGGGACCTGTCCGGAAATCAGTGGATGGTTCGATCAAATATGGATTTTTAATGTCCGATCAGAAAATGGTGGAATCTGTCCTGATGCCTCATCGTGACCATCATACGGTTTGTGTGTCATCCCAGGTTGGTTGCGCCATGGCCTGTGATTTCTGCATGACGGGAAAAATGGGCTTCATCCGCAATCTGGAGCCCGGCGAAATTGTGGAACAGGTGCTTGAAGCATGGAAAGATCTTTCGGCAGAGGATTCCATTAGAAATGTTGTCTTCATGGGGATGGGAGAGCCGTTTCACAATTATGAAAATGTCATGAAGGCGCTGGAAATTCTAACCAGCAGCAAAGGGCTCAATTTTTCTTCAAGGCGTGTGACCGTTTCCACGTCTGGATTGTTGCCGCAAATTCAGCGGTTTGGTCAGGAATCGGTCAGGGCCAGCCTGGCCATTTCCCTCAATGGTGTGACCGATGAAGTACGCTCACGCCTGATGCCGGTGAACAAAACTTACAATCTGGAAAAACTGGTGGAAACCTGTAAGGCCTTTCCGCTGGAATCCAGAAAACGCATTACCTTTGAATATATTCTGATACGGGATGTGACCGATTCCCTGAGTGATGCCAAGGCCTTGATCCGTTTGCTTCATGGGCTGAAATTCAAGGTCAATCTGATCCCCTTCAATGAAACCGGAGGCAGTCCCTACAAACGACCGGATCCTGATACAATTGAGGAATTTCAGCGGTATCTGCTGAACCATGGGGTGGTGGCTACACAAAGAATTTCCAAAGGACAGGATATTCAAGGGGCGTGTGGGCAACTGATCACGGCTTCCCGGCGTGAGCCTTCCCTCAAGTCAGTTGGATGACATACGAATTATTCGGTTTTTTCCCAGACTGTTCCCCGGCGGTTGGCATCGGTGAAGCGGGTGCCCTGATAGTTGACACCAATCATGATTGCCTGTTGCAGGTTGGTTTTGGTAAAATTCGCGTTTTTAAGATTGGCATGACTTAAATCAGCCTTGACCAGTGATGCGCCCTCAAGATTGGCACCTTCCAAAGAGCTGTGTATTAGATTGGCCCCCTCCAGGTTTCCTCCCGTCAGATTACTTTGATCCAGTAACGCGTTCTCCAGATTGGCTTTTTTTAAATTCACATGATTCATTTCCACGTTGGAGAGGTTTGCGCCTTTCAAACTGGTTTGTTCCAGATTGGTTTCTACCAGTTTTCCTTGTGAGAAATCCAGACCATCAAGTATCAGATTGGGCATGACAGCGTTTGAAAGATCAGTCTGCGCAAAGTTTACGCCTGTGATTCTGGCCTGAGAAAAATCCGCGTTAGACAACTTTGCGCTTTGAAAATTCGCGTTTTCAAGATTGGCTTTGCGAAATCTGGACTGTGACACTTTGGCGCCTGAAAAATTAACATCTTCAAGAAACGCCTTTTCAAAATCAGTATTTTCAAGTTGCGCGTTTTCAAAATTGGCCCGTTCGAGTTCAGCCTGAAAAAATATGGCATTATTCAAGGATGCGTCCTTAAATGTGGCACCGACCATCAACGCCTTGGTAAAAATAGCCCCATCCAGGATGGCACCTTCAAAATTGGCATGATCATAAATAATTCCAGCAAAATTTGCGCCCAGCAAATTTGCGCCCATGATGGTCGCCCCCTCCAGGGCGGCACCCCGCAAATCTGCTTTTCCCAGATCCGCATCCTGAAAATCAACGCCTTTGAGAATACTTTTGCGTAAATCAGCACCGACCATATCCGAATAATGGAGATCCGCATCGGTCAGATCCGCCTGTGAAAGTTGTGCTCCCGTCCATTGACTTCTCACCATTCTGGTCAGATTCAGGTGGGCTCTGTTGAGCCTGGCCCCATTGAAATTGGTGCGATACAACATGCTGGCAGTGAGATCCGCATCATCCAGCAGAGTGTTCTCCAGATTGGCCCCGGATAATTGTGAATTGGGTAAAATGCTGTTTTGCATTTGAGCTCCCTGGAGCTGGGCATCTTCCATCAGGACACTGGTCAGGTTCGCACCATTCAATCGGGCTGATTTCAGATTAACGCCCACCAGATAGGATTCCTGAAGATTGGCTGAATCAAGGTTGCACCCCTCAAGATTGGCACCATACAAATCACTTCCAGCCAAATCCGCACCTTTCAGGTTGGCACCGGAAAGATCGCATTTCACACAACTCCGGGTCTCTTTCAGACGAATCAATGCCTGTTCGTCATATCCCATGGCTGACGTTGAGAACCCAATAATTCCCATAAGCATCCAGAAGGTTCTTCTGTTTTTCATTGTGATCCTATCAGTCGCTGTGCGAGATTGTGTGTTTGTGTCAGTACGCCTCCGAAGGCTCTTGAACTGCTTAATCTGCTGATTTTACAATATTCAAGAATGCGCTCATCAGTCAAGATGACACCACTTCTGAATTACGCGACAACGGCTAATTAATGGTTGATTTTATATGAGTGAAAGCGTTACTCTGTTTACGTAGAGTTTTATTTGTGTGAAGGTCAAGTCGCATATAATCAGATAATGCCATAAACAGGTTGTTTCCTGTCATTTTTTTGTTTTGATGTATATCAAAACTTTGCATATATGAATAAAATCAATGTAAATCAAAAATGATCGTTTGATTTAGCTTTCCTGGTTTTTCCAATGTAACGCAAGAAGGGCCGCTATGAAAAATATTGCCTCCACAGTCATTGAAGAATATCTCCAGATCATTTATCAATTTCAGATAAGGGATGAAACCCTGAAAAGTATTGCTCTTGCTGAACATCTGGATACAAGCCCCTCCACAGTTCATGCCACTTTGCAGAGAATGATGAGGGATTCATTGATTCGGATGGATGACAAAAAACAAATTTTCCTGACAGAAGAAGGTCGAAAAGTGGCTGAAAATATTAAATTCAGACATAATCTGGCTGAATATTTTCTCTGCAATACACTGGGAATTCCCTGGTATGACGTTCATGTGCACGCCCATCGACTGGAACATGCCATGACGTCCCTGGTCACTGAAAAACTGGCTGAATTTCTGGGATTTCCCCACGCTTGCCCCCATGGGTCGCCAATGCCTGAATTCCGCAAGGATTTCTTGAAAGACGCAGAAACACTGGACATGGCCCAGGAAAACGCTGAGATTAAAATTGTGATGATTGATGAGAAGCTTGAAGAATCCAGAGACATGTTGAAACATCTGCATGAGAAAAACATGTTGCCGGGAGTACGCTATCGGATCAAGGAACGTTCTGATGTGACTCATTCTTTGTTGCTGGAAGCTTCAGATCACCAGGTCATGGTCCCTTTTGATCTTGCCAAAAGCATCTGGGTTAGATTCGTCGAGTAACAAATAAAGAGACTATTCTATGATGCTCATCTGGTGGTTGGTGATTCTCGCCGCAGGGACAGGGGTTGTCTTGCTGGCGAGAAAAACCATGATTCAAAAGGCCTGTTTCCAGCAAAAGATTACGCTCAAGAAAACTGTCGAGCCTTCCCTGAAAAACCCTGAAGAAGTCCGGATTCTTGTGTTGGGAGATACTGGTTCCGCCTTGCCCGAACAGCATCAGGTTGCCAGGGCCTGTGCAAGAACCTGTGAGGATCTGGGCTGTGATCTGGTTTTATTGCTGGGAGATAATTTCATTCAACAGGGCGTTTCCGGCATTGATGATCCCCAGTTCAAAAATAAATTTGAAAAAATTTATCCACAGCAACTCCCGTTTTATGCGGTGTTGGGCAACCATGATATCCGTGGAAACTGGCGAGCACAGATTGAGTATACAAATCACAGTTCCCGCTGGTTCATGCCGGATGTCAATTATTCTTTTGAAGCCGGTCCCGTATTGTTTCAGGCCATCAACACGACTTGTACCATTTGTTCCTTGTGGAGCCTTTTCCGGAAAAGCAATAAGGACTGGCGCGTTGTGTTCGGGCATCGTCCCATGTTGACCACAGGCAGGCATCCGGGAATGACCTGGCTGGAACGCTGGCTTATCCGGCGTTCAGGAGCGAAATTTGTGCTTTCCGGGCACAATCCGGGACTGGAACATCTTGAAGATCATGGATTGCATCAAATTGTCTCTGGCGGTGGTGGAACGCCGCTTCCTCCATTGCAGGAACGGGATTCCCCCGCCAAAAAATTTTCCGCACACACCCTGGGATATGTCTGGTTGCATCTCACAACGGGAAGTGTGAAGGCCAGATATTTCAATGCTGAGGGAAAATTTCTGTATTCGTTTGAAGACCACAAAAAATAGCATTTCCAACGAAATAATATTGTGCTCTTGTCAAGCTCCTCAGAGGATGTTACATAAAGTCAGATGCTTCTTTTGATAACTTAATCTTGCAGGGATTTTATGAGTAAAAATATTATTGTTCCCATCGATTATACGCTGATAAGTGAAGATGTGGCCTATGTTGCTGATGTCTGGGCCTCACATCTGGGGGATGGCATTCTTCATTTTTTGCATGTCAACCCTCCGTTGCGTCATTTTGTGAATCCTGAGTTATATGAATCAGCCAAACAGGATGTCAGCCAGAAAGCATTGAACAAATTAACAGGGTTTGTCGAAACACTGGGATTGAATAATCCTGTTGAATTTCATCATGTGATTGGGGAGCCAAGCTATGAAATTGTCCAGTTGGCAAATCAGCTTCACCCTGATCTGATTGTGATGGGGGCTCACGCCCATACAGAAGAAGACCGCTTTTTTCTGGGCAGCAATACTGACTTTGTAGTCCATCATTGCCAGTATCCAACGCTGGTTTACAAAGGTCATGAAGAAAGTTATGCGCGGGTGATTATTATTCCTACTGATTTTCAGGCAAACAACATCCCTGTCATTCAACTGGCTGACAAACGGGCCCAACAGACTGGTGAAGAGTTATGTTTTGTGCATGTGGAACGCAGTTCAAAATTTCATTTTTTACAACTTGAAGATGGTTCCTGGGATTATGACCGTCTGGATGAATCTCAACTACAGCAGGAACATACAGAGATCGAAACCCGGATGAAAGAATTTCTCAACACTCTGAATATCAAATCAAAATACCAGTTCAGAATTTTGTTTGGCAATAAAGTTTATCTCAAAATTCTGGATCTCCAGCAGGAACTGCATGCTGGAATGATCATGATGGCATCCCATTCAAGCACCTTCAAAAAACTGTTTCATGGAAGCAACGCGGGATATCTGATGCATCATGTCCAGTGTCCCATGTATGTCCATAAAACAAACTCCTGATTTGATTCCCTTCAACGGAGAATTTGGCTGGTAACTATCCTTCCAACGGAGTACCACCCGTTCTCCATTCCTGTTTTTTGAATTAACCAGTATCCTGTGATTCTCTGGTCGCTGTCTTGAGACTGGTTTGAAACTCGTCTCCACACCTCTGGATTTCGTGTCAGGCACGAAATGACAAAAACAGAAAATCACACCATACTAACTACCGGATTAGATTCATGGTTGCGATTCCATCAAAAATGATCCCCCTGGGAACAACGGCTGTTCCATTTTCCCTGCCAGATACGGTTTCTGGGAAAATGATGTCCCTGGAAAATTTGAAGTCTTCCAGGGCCACAGTGCTCATGTTCCTCTGCAATCACTGCCCCTTTGTCAAGCACATACAAACGCAACTGGTGCAACTCGCAAAGGATTACCAGTCACGGGGTGTGGCTTTTATCGCAATCAATTCCAATGATGTTGAAAATTACCCTGAAGACTCGCCTGAAAAGATGAAGGCGGTTGCACTGGAAAAAGGTTATTCTTTCCCCTATCTGTATGATGAATCACAGTCGGTGGCCAAAGCCTACCAGGCAGAGTGCACACCTGACTTTTTTATTTATGACTCCAGTTTGAAGTGTGTGTATCGCGGTCAACTGGATAATTCCCGTCCGGGAAATAACCTGCCAGTCACAGGTAAAGACATGCGCCAGGCTCTGGATGCCATGCTTGATGGGAACCCGGTTTCTTCTGATCAAAAGCCAAGTGTTGGCTGTAATATCAAATGGAAAAAACAGTAACCTTCTCCAGACTCAGAAAAAGGAATGACTTATGAAAATTTTGATTACAGGTGCTTCAGGCTTGGTAGGTAAGGCTCTTGTTCACGAGCTGGAACAACGTCATGAAATTGTTCCGCTATCGAGGACTCAATCTTCAGGTAAACCGTTCTGGAATCCGGAACACGGGGTGATCAACCCGAAAGATTTTGAAGGCGTGGAAGCGGTCATTCATCTTGCCGGCGAAAGCATTGTGGAGGGGCGCTGGAGTGAAGAAATTAAAGATAAAATTTTGAATAGCCGTGTTCACAGCACCAGATTGCTGGTCGATACCCTCGCGCAGATGCCACAAAAACCTGCGGTGCTGATTTCTGCTTCAGCCGTCGGCTACTATGGAAATCGAGGAGACGCATGGCTGGATGAAAACAGTTCTTCGGGCACAGGCTTTCTGCCTGAAGTTTGCAGACATTGGGAAAATGCGTCACAACCGGCAACCGCCGCGGGAATCAGATTGGTCAACACC
Organism: SAR324 cluster bacterium; assembly: GCA_015232315.1. Taxonomy (NCBI): domain Bacteria; class Deltaproteobacteria; species SAR324 cluster bacterium. The sequence goes on from JADFZZ010000020.1 coordinate 30,504, forward strand.
AGAATTGGACTGGTACTCAGTAAGCATGGCGGCGCCCTCAAACGGATGCTCCTGCCGTTCAAACTCGGAGTTGGCGGACAACTTGGCTCAGGACATCAATATATGAGCTGGATTGCCATCAATGAACTGACCCGAATTTTTGAGTTCCTCATCAATCATCGGGAAATCAAGGGGCCTGTCAATGTCACAGCTCCCAATCCCGTGACAAACGCAGAATTCACCTCAGCTCTCGGGAAGGCGTTGTTTCGTCCGGCAATCTTGAAACTTCCTGCGTTTCTACCCAAAATGGCGATAGGCGAAGTGGCAGATGAACTTCTGTTTGCCAGCGCCAGAGTCAGACCACAGAAATTGCTGGATGCCGGTTATTCCTTTCAATATGATACCATTCTGCCGGCTCTCAAAGCTGTTACAAGCTGAAGGTTCCCCTCAAAGTGGAGACGCGATAACCTGCGTCTCTCACTCCATTCCCCGCAATTTTTCCAGACATTCTTCAAAGACCTTGTAGAGAAAAATCTGATCTTCGATTTCGGCGATTTTAGGCCAGGTAGCCTGTTCCCCCAGGCGAATGTAAAGTTTGAGCCCCTTCATATCAGGATTGATTGCGACCTTTCGATAGAGCAATGGCTGGAACGGAAACTGGATGTTGATATCTCCCAGATAGGTCTGCTTGGTCATGGCATAACCTTTGTCAAACAGAGGACGCCACAGGGAATTTTCCATCATGCTACTGGAAACCTCGAAGATTTCCGCAAGCTGGGAATGGAGCATGGAAGATCCCAGATGCTTGACAAACGGGATCACACCTTTTTTGCGACGGTGAGTGATGAACGGCAACACATGAGGGTTGGCCTGACTGACAATGGTGTGATTCACATTGTGCAGACGTGCGATTCTCAATTTGGGCAAATCACTGTGAACTGAACCATCAATCCATTCTTCGGTTGCCATGTATGGAACGGGTTCACCGGAGTTGTTTTTCGAATGCAGTTTTACCGGACGGAACACCCCCGGAATGGCACATGACGCAAGTGCGCTGTGGGCAATCATCACATCCGGTGCGGTCAGGTAACACAACACACGAGGCTTTTGTCTGGATCGAGTCGGCGAAACGGTGATGTTGAGAATTCTTCCGGAATGTTCATACGCTTCAAGAAAAGTCGCGGGTCCTACGTTGGACATGATATGTTCCAACAGGTTTGATGAATCCATGAGGAATTTTTCTTCCCGGATTTTTTGGGGAGATAACCATTTGAGAGCCTGCCTGTGTATCCGTTCAGGATGTGCGAAAAACTCATCCAGCTCCGTGTCATTTCTGGAACAGATTCCAGCCGCGACAATAGAACCCATGCTGGAACCCGAAATCACTTTGGGCAGTAGTTTCTGTTCCCAGAGTGCCTTGACCACGCCCAGATGGTAGATTCCAAAGGCTCCGCCACCGCTCAGCATCAGAGCCGTCTGACCAAAATTATGTGACGCCTGCTCAAACATTTCCCGTTTGGTTTTCCGGGAAAGTCCCTCAATTTCATGATCACATAAAAATCTCATGGCGGCGGCGGCTTCTTCCAGAAATTCCCGGACAATCAAATGTGTGCCGGTCAGTGCGTTATGATAGAGAGACGGATTGCTGATTTCGCCCAGATGCCGGTAAAGACTTTCCTGAAGAACCCCGGCCAATTGCAGTTCAAAACCGGGCTTCCTGAGCGTTCTCATTTTATGCAGATGGCTTCCAAGCAAAGCCGCGTCATAGTGATGTGAATCATGGGTTTGACGCCATTCCAGTTTTCCTTCCATCCTGTCCAGTTGGGTGGCGATTTCTTTCCACTGGGAATAGCTGGTTGCCTGGGACAGTTCTTTTTTTAATTTGATGATCCTGGGGTCTATAAACTTCATAGGTGGTCCTGTGTAAAAAAAAGAGAGAGGTCGATCATATTTTCGGCCATGTATCAAAACCGGGTCTTTGATTTGTTTCCCGATTTTGGTTTTGTACTGTAGGGGCGACCTGTGTGTCTGCCCGGGAGCAGGGCCAATGTCATCAATTTAAGCAATTACCTCCGAGAAAATCCCCCTTTTCAAAGGGGGCATGGGGGATTTAACGATCAGAATTACATCCCCCAACCCCCTTAAACTAAGGGGGAATTGATACACAGTACCATCCAGAAAGGTTAAGTTGAGGACATTGTGAGCAGGGCGAACACACAGGTTCGCCCCTACATTTTGTGGCATAAAATATTACCAACCCCAAAAAAGAGATATAAAATTGAATACTATCAGTTACCCTTGCTAAAAAACAAGCAGTTGCGGTTCAGTCATATCACGAATGGCATACCGCAGTCCTTCTCGTCCCAGCCCTGAATCCTTGAGGCCCCCATACGGCATGGAATCAATCCTGAACCCCGGAATCTGGTTGACAATGACAGCGCCAACTTCCAGACGTTCTGTCGCGGTTCGCATGGAATCCAGATGGTTGGTGAAGATCGAGGCCTGCAATCCATAGCGGGATTGATTGACGGCCTCAATGCCCGCCTCAAGATTTTTGAAGGATTCGATGATGACCACCGGTCCAAACACTTCTTCACAGACAACTTTCATTTCAGGAGTGGTTCGGGTCAGCACGGTGGGTTGATACAGGTTGTGGGATTCATCCGCGATTTTTCCTCCGGCAAGGATTGTTGCGCCCTGTTTTGTGGCGTCTGTCACCCACTGATCAACGCGCAGGAGATGATTCCGGTCAATGAGGGGGCCAACGACCGTTTCCGGCAAGTGCGGATCACCCATTGCCACATTGCTGGTATGCAGAAGAAACTGTTCCACAAACTCATCAAATCTGTTTTCATGGACGTAAATGCGTTGGGTCGAAATACAGATTTGGCCGGCAAACAAAAAACTGCCCTGGACCAGTGCTTTGGCTGCAAAGGGCACGTCTGCCGATTCATCAATGAGCGCGGCCGCGTTTCCACCAAGTTCAAGAATTATTTTTTTTGTGCCGCAAATACTTTTGAGATACCAGCCCGTGGCGGCACTTCCTGTAAAAGACAACAGTTTGAAAGTTGCCTCACGTACCAGTTTTTCCGCAAAGGGAACATCACATTGAAGGACATTCACACTTCCTTCTGGACAACCAGCCTGTTCGCACAGTTTGGCAAAGGCCAGACAGGTCAAGGGGGCATACGGTGAGGGTTTAAGGACAATGGGACATCCTGCCGCCAAAGCCGGAGCAATTTTATGCAACGCCAGATTGAGTGGGAAATTGAAGGGCGAAATTCCCAGAACAGGTCCAATGGGAAACAGGCGGGTGAAGGCTGTTTTTCCAGTGCCATTGGCAAAATCCATGGGAATTGTTTCTCCCGTGAGTTGTAAGGCTTCCCGGGCCGCAATGTTGAGGGTGCTGATACAACGTTCGGTTTCAGCTCTGGCATAACTCAGTGGTTTGCCTGATTCCGCTGTGATCAGTCTGGCGAACCATTCTTTCTGACTGGTCAGATCTTGAGCAAGTCTGGATAACAGATCCGATTTTTGACCGGCTGACCAGGATTTTAAGGCTTGAAATCCCCGGTTTACCGCCGCTGTCACCAGCCCCAACTGTGACTCGTTCATCAAGTTCAGTTTGCTGAGGAGGTTGCCGTGAAATTTGTCACGAACTTCAAGAGCGGCACCGTTGCCGTCGATCCATTCACCACCAAGGTAATTCTGTGTCTGTAACAAGGATAAATCGTTCATACAAACCTGATCAATTCGGGAATTCAAAAATGTTTCTGTTGAAGTCGGATGGTGCCATTCCAATTGGCATCCGGAGGATTTTTTCGATAATAATCACAGCGTTCCACAAACTGTTGACTGACCGTATCTTCCGGGAAGATTTTAAGACATTCCCGAAATTGATCAACGGCGTCAGTCCAGTTTCTTGAAAAATAAAGCATTAGTCCCTGATGATAGGGATTCAGAATTTGTTGTTTCAGATCCCGTATGCGTTCCTCATTGGCATCAAACACTTCAAAAATGCTTTCAGGCCGGTCTTTGCCTTTCACACTGACAAAATCAAGCTCTCTCCACAGGAACGGAGTTGTTGTTTCCGCCATTCGCCAGGTCTGGGAGGAAATAATAATTTGCGCGTTATACAGTTTGGTTAAACCTTCCAGTCGTGAAGCCAGATTGACCACATCGCCCAACACGGTAGAATCCATGCGATCGCGTGTTCCAACGGTTCCAATGATGACATTGCCACTGTGAATTCCGATCCCGGTCTGAATGGGCACATAACCGGATTTTTTTCGATAGACATTATATTCCTTGAGCGTCTTCTGCATTCCTATGGCTGTTTTTATGGCAGCCGTTGCTTCATGAGCATCACTGGATTCAGGGAAATCAAACAGGACCATCATGGCATCACCAATGAATTTATCAATGAATCCGTCATTTTCATGGACGGGTTGGCTCATCCGCTTGAAGTAGGCATTAAGAAAATTGAGCAGTTCCTGAGGTGAAAGTGTTTCTGAAAGATGGGTGAAATCTCTGATATCGGAAAAAAGAACGGTGATGATATCGCTCTCAGCCTTGCCCAGTTCAATGGATTCCAGCCCGTGATCGGCAATTCTGTTGAGAAACTGGCGGGGAACAAATTTCTCAAAGGTCTGGGTCATCGACGCGATTTTTTCTGTCACCTCAAGTATCGTCCGGGTTTGATCCAGTTCCCGCGTGCGTTCCCTGACCCTGTCTTCCAAATGTTCCACAGAACTTTTCAGTTGCATGTGCAGGCGGATGCGGGCCAGCAACTCAGCTTTATTGAACGGTTTTTCCAGATAGTCACTTGCGCCGGATTCATAGCCATGAATCAAGTCCTGGACCTTGCTTTTGGCTGTTAAAATTATAATGGGCAACTGGGATGAATCATATTTCTGCCGAACCCTTGACGCGACTTCATAACCACTTATGCCCGGCATCATCAAATCCAGCAACATCAGATCAGGCTTGTGATGTTCCAGGATTTCAAGCGCCTTGAAACCATCTGCCGCCGTCAGCACACGAAAATGATTTAGATGAAGTTGTTGTCTCAACACTTCCAGATTGACCGGTTCATCATCCACCACCAGAATCAGCCGATCCTGAAGATTCTCTATGATTTGTTCATCGGGTATGATGGCAATATTCGGCTCCAGAGCGGGCAAGGGTGTTTTTTCCGTTGACCTGAGGTCACGTTTTGTTTTTCCTGACGTGTTGGTGGATACCGGCAGGGTGAAAAAAAAGCTGGATCCTTCCCCTGGAACACTTTCTACCCACAGATCGCCATCGTGCAGTTCAACCAGTTGCCGGGTTACTGATAAGCCAAGTCCTGTGCCGCCAAACTCACGGGACACAGAACCATCAACCTGTTCGAAGGATTCAAAAATCTTTGACTGATGTTCCGGGGCGATACCGATTCCGGTATCCTGAACACTGATTTGAATGACGGCAGGCAGGTGTTCGGCGGTGATACGCACCATTCCGCTGTGAGTGAATTTGATGGCGTTGCCCACGAGATTGAACAGAATCTGTTGCAAACGGTTTTCATCAGCGTCAACCAAAGGCAAATTTTGCGGAATCGCATGAATCAATTGCAGATTTTTTTGACGGGCAGACTGTTCCGATAAATGGACAACAATGTCCACGACACTGCGGATATCAACGGGAGTGATCTGCAAGTGCAGGTCATGATTTTTCATTTTGGCAAAATCAAGAATATCATTGACCAGATTGGACAGTCTTTTTCCACTTTGCGCAATCATGATGAGATTGTTGTTTGCCAATTGGGGCAACTTCCCGGCACTTCCGTCCAGCAACGATTCAGCCAGTCCAATGATCCCGTTGAGGGGAGTGCGCAGTTCATGGGAGGTGTTGGCCAGAAATTCATCTTTGAGCCTATCAACGTTTTTCAGGTTTTCCACGATCTGTCTTTCTGCTTCAAGAGCTTCCTGATGTGCCTGCGCCGCCGCTTGCTGGGCCACGTATTTTTCTTTTCGTTCCTGATTGATCCGGTCCGCCAGGCCAAGAGACAGCAGCACCACTTCAATGGCAGAACCGATTTGTACCGAGTTTTCAATCAGAATGCTGGAGGTCAGAATTCCAGCGATTTTCAGGAAAAACAGTATCGTACCGAGAATCAGGCTCCCCCACGCCAGCAGGAAATACCATGCAGAGCGGTTGCCTTTGAGCCAGCATCGGATTCCCGCTGTGATGATGAGGATCGCTCCAATGAACACCAGCACGGTGAGACCGAAGAAAAACCATGAATATTTTGACAGTGAAAGCGTGATGATTGCTGTGAATAAAATGCTGACAGCCCAGACAAACAGAAATTTGTGTATTTGAGGAGTGTACTGCGAGGTTTTTAGAAACGATCGTGAAAATAACGCGACAAACAGCGCAATGCTGGTGGTTGACCAGATCAGTACATTGTTGAACCAATCCGGTGAATCAGGCCAAAACAGTGGAAACGCATACCCGTGAAAGGAAAATGTCCAGAGGATCAGGCTCAGGATATACAGCACATAATACAGATAACTGAGGTCTCGGACAGAAAAGAAAATAAACAGATTGTACAGTGCCATCACCCCCATGAGACCATAATACAATCCGAGGATGAAATTCTGCCACATATTGTTCTGAATATATTTTTCAGGATTCCACAAAATCAGTGGAATGGCTTCATGCAGTCCATCATAGGTTTGAAAACGGAGGTAGATCGTGCTTTTCTCCTGTGGCGGAAAATGAAGCAGAAACAGAAAATTTCTGTGAAAAATCCCCCGGTTTGCGAAGGGACGGCGGTCGCCCGTTTGAATGAGCCTGTAGGTGTGGTCCTTTTCGGGAATCCAGGCATCCAGATAGTCATGTAACGGAAAGGCCAGTTCCAGGTAACGTTCTACTTCTTCGGAATCCGGATTTTCAATAGTAAGTCTCATCCAATAGACAGACTTTGAGTAGGCAAAATTGGGAATCGAAACAGTATTGAGGATAAATTTGTCTTGAAATGCAGAACTTCGCAGTTGATCAATCGTAAGCGTTCCGTCTGGATCTTCCATAAACTCCAGCCAGGGCCCAAGCTCATATTTGCCTGTCAGCGGATCGATTGCCAGGACCGTTTCAGCCTGTGAAAATCTTTCCAGAAAGATTACAAGCAGAAGTAGCATGATTGTTTTCATTAATACTGTTTTGTATGACATTGCTCGCATCCAATTCATTGTTTCATTAGCTCCCTATAACTTTTGCAGTAAAGCCCTGCGTGTAATCAAGGGAAATCATGTTTTCAGGGTCCGAAACGATATATTTTTTAAATTATGAATGAATTTATCCATTTTGCTGTTACCCAGGCTTGATCTTGTTTATGTATTTATGGGATAGAAAAAGAGTTATGTATCAGTTTCAAATTGTTTTCCGGATGATATGTCTGTTCCTCACGCAAATTACCTTAAAAACACCATACCGCAATGTGAACAGGAATTTGTGGATGTTGTTGGACAAATTCCGGTTTTTTCAAGCCTTCCATCTGAACTCCTGTCCCAGTTATTCTGTTATTCAAAATTTGTGGCGTTGGTTGATGATCAGCGCGTGATTGAACAGGGAATGTTTGATCAGGAAATTTTTGTACTGCTCAAAGGCGCTCTCAGTGTATTGCTCAAAGATGAAAGCGGATCTGAAGAACTAATTGATATGATGCAGGAAACATTCACCCTGTTTGGTGAACGCAGTCTGCTGGGCGAACCACGGGGTGCGACAATCAAGGCTGATGGCAATGTTTTTCTGCTGGGAATTGATCTGTCCTCACTGCCGGATATGCTGGATGGCATTGATCATCCCGAAAATCGGGCCGCTGATGAAGAGTATCTGCGCAACATCCAGATGTATATTGTTTTTTCCATCGTGCTGACCCAGCGCCTGGATCGCCTGATCCGGGATCAGTATAAACTCCGTCAGCGGTTGCTCGGATTTCAGGAACGCCAGTCCACATGGACCCTTAATTTTCTGAAAGCCAGACTGTTCAACCAGTTTTACAGTGATGAAATTCCTCAAAACCTGAAAGTTCGTGAAATCATCACTAAAAGTCTTAAAAAATTTGGAATGGTCAATCCCGCGATTCGTAATGTGCTCACCAGCCGCAGAATCAATACCCGTCTGTTGTACACAGAGTTGATGAAGCAGGATGCGTTAGGGAAAATCACGGACCTGAACGGTCTGATCATGTCGCTGATAGGTGAATTGACTGATTATCTGAAACATGAACCCGATTACAGCATCCTGTTTGAAATCGATTTATTCACGATTCATGAAGAATTGAAAGAGAGCAGTTCACTGGGAGATTATTTGAATGGCCTGTACAAAAATATCCGCGATTCCGGCGCTTTATGCAAAAAAATGAGCAAAGAGGCTTTTCTGGATGTTTTTATGCGGGATATGTCACTGAACCCACCGGCGCTGGCAGAATATTTACGTGACAATCAAATGGTCAGGACTCATTTTGATCTGGCTCATATTATGTTTCTTGTCTGCCAGCAAACAATCTATGGCGTTTCACAGGCCAACCGGCATATCCGGGATTATGTGAAATTTTTTCATACCTATGACGCCCCGCATCAGGATAAGCGGCACATTGAGAACCGTTCCACTTCCATTGTGGAAAAACTCTTGCAGATGCAAACACAGCAGGACGCTTCCTGGAATGATAATTCAGGCACGAATGATGAATCAGAAGATCAGTCTCAGGAAAATGTGGAGGATCTGCTTAAAAGCCTGGGAATGTGATTTATTTTTATAATGAAAGTACTTTTTTTGTCAGTTTTCACAGAAAAGCACTTTAGACGATACCTTCAGGAAACATCCATGAAAATCACTTTTCTAGGCGTGGGCTCAGCCTTTTCCAAGATGAATTCCCGCAGTAACATTCTGGTCGAAAGCGACAAGATTAAGCTGCTGGTTGATTGTGGCTGGACTGCCTCTTCCTCCATATTGCGTTACGGATTGCAACTCGATGAAATCACGCATCTGTTTATCACGCATTTGCATGCGGACCATATTGGCGGTATGGAAGAATTCTGCCGGGTTTCTTTAGATAAACATCACCAGACTGTGTTTTTGAGTACAACCACCCTGGAAGAACGACTCTGGGATGCCAGTTTACGCAATGGACTTGAATACCTTGACTGGAATCCAGCCAGTGAGCCCAAAACCCTGTCATCTTATCTGACGACGAAACACATCCAACCCGAGCAGTGGTTTCATCCGCTGGCAGGCGATCCCCTGGAGATGTATCTCCATAAGACCCGTCATGTTAAAAATCTGGAAAGCTATTCCATTGAATTTCGTTACACCGCTGGTGGAAAAACGCGTCAGGCCTTATTTTCAGGCGATCTTAAATTCACTCCGGAATTACTGGAGGAATGCGCGGATCGTTGTGACTGGATTTTTCATGATTGTCAGTTGTTTGACACGGGTGAGAACAATTATTTAGGGGTTCATACGTCCTACAATCAGTTAAAAAAACTTCCCCCGCATATTCGAAATAAAATCTGGATTTATCATTATGGCGATACATCTTTGCCGGATGCCGTCAAAGATGGTTTCCAGGGATTTCTTCCACACCTCAGTCAATTTATCTTATCTCCCTGAGCCCTTATGTCTGTATTATTTCCTGATAAAAAAATCGCGATTGTTCATGATTGGCTCAATGGCATGCGCGGAGGCGAAAAATGCCTGGAAGTTTTTTGTGAAATTTTTCCTCAGGCCCATCTGTATACCCTGATCCATGAACAGGGAAAACTGTCAGACGTGATTGAAGCCATGGACATTCGTACTTCCGCTCTTCAAAAAATTCCCGGTGGTCTGACACATTACAGGCATTTCCTTCCCCTAATGCCCAAACTTGTGGAGCAGTTCAAACTGGATGATTATGACATCATCCTGAGTTCCAGTCACTGTGTGGCCAAAGGCATTTCCTATGCGGATCATCCCTTCCACATTTCCTATGTCCATGCGCCAATGCGTTACATGTGGCATTTGTTTGATACCTATTTTTCTCAGGAAAAAGTGGGCTGGGGAGTGCGTCTGGCCGCGTTGACCGCAAGACCCATGCTTCAGAAATGGGATGTTGAAACCTCTTCGAGAGTCCATGCGTTACTGAGCAACAGCCAGAATGTCAGAAAACAGATACAGAAATATTATTATCGAGACGCACAAGTGATTTATCCGCCTGTCGATCTGGAACAGTATTACCCGGGCGGAACTAAACAGCGGTATTACCTGATGGTCGGGGCCTTTGCTCCCAATAAACGTACAGATCTGGCAATCAAGGCCTTCAACCGTGCAGGGTATCCACTTCGTATCGCCGGGACGGGTCAGGAAGAAGCCTATTGCCGGTCAATCGCTTCAGCCAATATCGAGTTTCTGGGGAATGTGAGTGATGATGAACTAAGAATTCTGTATCAGGAAGCCCGGGCGTTTATTTTTCCCGGAGAAGATGATTTCGGCATCACACCGCTGGAAGCCCAGGCCTGCGGGACACCTGTTATCGCCTTTGGTGCAGGCGGTGCTCTGGAAACCGTGACTGAACAGACCGGGATCTTTTTCTATGAGACCAACGATTCCGCCTTGTATGAGGCCATTGAGCAAATGGAAGACAACTGGAAAAACTTTGATCCACACGCTTGTGTTCTGAACGCGACACGTTTTGGACGTGAGCGCTTCAAAATGCAGATGTCTCATGCTGTAGAGTTTGGCTACCAGCAGTGGAAACAACGTTCAGGCAAGTCAAAATCTCCCCTGCCGTAAATTTTCCGGTGTCGGCAACCGGTTAGCCGTCGCACGGTGTCATGCCGTGCTTTCAATCCCCCCCTTTCTGATTATGGCAAGATGCCTTCCCTCCGACCAAATTATTTTGTAAGCGTTCAGCTTTCAGTATTCAGCTTTCAGTGTTTATGCGCTTCAGAAGCATTATAACTCAATAGCAGAAAATATCGTTTGGCTTCCAGGCCTTGAGAATTCCTGAAAACTGATAACTGACGGCTGAACGCTTACATTATTTTTTTGGAATATATATGCCAGGCTCACAAGGAGGATTCTCCACCAGAGGTAGGGAACCAGAAAAAATGGTTAAAGATTTATGTTCGGGTACTTAACATCGCCCTTACCGTCTTGAACCAAAGAGGACTTGTGCCACTACCGTCAGAGGGCTTAACAGCCTTGTGCAGGAGCAGATGGTGTGTCAATCAAAGATGATTCCTGAAGTTTCCACGGATTGCCTGCGGCATTTGAAATGTTGGTCCATGAATGATTCGATTGAAATATGATTGATGACCGGGAGATCCTTCCGGCCAGTTTTGGAGAAAGGACGTCACCCATTGATTCCTGTTGAAATGGACTGGAACAGCATCACAATACACACCATCCATTTTCAAGCCATACAAGGATGAATTGGAGACATGAATAGAAATACGTGTAATCACTCCGAAGGCTGTGTTCGCGAAATTTGGCATACCGGCCGAGCCATTATTGATGATCACATGAGAACGACCATTGATCTGAAAATCTTGCGCGACAGGGAGACAGGTGTGCGTTGAAGCAAACACCCTGACTCCGGACTCAATAAAATATCGGGTGATCTGTTCATAAGAGGTGGGGACAGAAGGCGATGACGTTCCACAACCTGATGAAGTTTCACCGGGCAGACATTCTGCCGCAAAAGCCCATCCCGCAAGCGATTGCGCATCACCATGAACAATTCCGATGACGTGATCCCCAACTTTAACACGAAGATAACGAGGAAGATTACGCAACCCGATAGAAATTTCAGGATAATCTTCCGCTCTGCTCTGAAGTTGCTGTATGATCTGATTGGAGCGTTCCACGATGCCCTCAGCCACCCATTCCGGATAATTGCAACCACAACCCGTATCCTCTGAGGGATCTGCCATTTCCATTTCTACGTTACCCTGAATGGCTGAGTGCCGTAAAACCTCATAATTTATTTGTTCAAAGGTCTCGTGGTCTACATTGAACCAGTTGAAATCCCCATTGAAAACCAATAACACAGGCCTTCCCTGTTGCTCCTCATCGGCTTTCATTTTCAGAATGGATTTCAAGGCTTCATGGTTTCCATAAAGCCCACCAATGACATACAGCGTTTCTGCCTGATATTCAGGAATCTCACAAAAAACAGATGGTGAATAACGATAGCGCAGTGAGCAATTGCGTCCGGCAGGAGGCATTTGATTCTCCTATGGTCAGGATGGTCGTTTTTCAGAGGCTAACGCATTCATCGGGAAGGCTAACGGAATGACATACCCCATGGTGCATAGCAACAGTCCATAAACATTGGTTCCCAGCAACAGGGCATATTTTCCTGTACCAATGGCCAGGGCTTCAGGAATATTCCCGGAGGCCAGCAGAATTCCCAAAATCACGCCAGGCCAGAAACTGAAATGAAAACTCATGGGTGAATAACGAACCAGTCCCTGCATTAAAAACACGGGTGCCAAACCGATCACCATGGTTCCACTGATAGTGGTCGCCTGCAAAATTTCTGTACCGGCAAACAGCGGCAGATTTCCCAATACCGCAAAGGCAATCATGACCCAAACGCCTGTTTTGATGGAAGGTACATAATCCTTCTTTCCTCGTAGCATGGGGAATTCCAGGGCAATTGTTTTTGAAATGGAACTGAAGGTGGAATCAAGGGTGGACCCGGCAGAAGTCATCATGATCACATTCATCACAAAAAAAGTGACCATTCCCAACGATTGTCCAACGGCGACAGGAGCGTTCCCACTCACCGCAAGGTCACTCAATTTGGCGTGAATTCCAACCAGGCTGAACAACAGAATGCAGACGAACCCCAAGGCTCCCGCAATCAAAAATGAACGAAGCATGATTTTTTCATCATTCAAAAAGCCACGGTCTGTCAATACCGGATCATGGAAGGGATAACTCAACACCTGTAACAGGGCAACCAGCAACAAATCCACGCCGCCACTCATTTCAAAGGTTCCAGATTGCAACAAGGCAACCGGACCATGAATCGGCACAATAGTGAACAGGACGATCCCCAGAAAAAACACAAAAATGACGGTTTGAATGGCATCGGTCACAATGGAACTGCGTAGTCCGCCCTTGATACTGTAAACCAACGTAAAAAAAGTGAAGATGACTGCGCCAAGATAATAGGGTTGACTGCCCGTTGGTCCAAAATATCCGCCGACCACCGCGGTATTGCTCCAGACTTCATTATAAAGCCGGATCAGAATCGCCAGAGAAAACGCTACCGCGGCTCCTCGTCCATATTTTTGAATCAGGAACGGAACCAGTCCTGTCGCGCTTTCACGGGTTCTCAGCCAGTAAATGACCAGTCCGGCAACAGGAATTGACAACCAGTATGCCGCATAGGCCACGCCGCCGACAATGCCGAAGGAACTTCCAAGATTAGCGGCATTGGTGACTGATTTGGCGAAAATCCAACTGATAAAAATACTGCTCGTCAGCCACCATTGCGACACTGGTTTACCGGCTCCATCAGAACCGCTGAAAAATGCCTGAAGCGATACGGATCTGGGAGAAACCAGATACATGACAACCCCATAAACCAATAAAAAAAACCAAAAATATAAACTTCCGCCTGTTTCCAACATATTCTCCTTTCTTCATGAATCAATGGTTCAAAATCGTTTTAACAATGGCTCAGTTGCGCCAATCTTCAAAAACCCGCACTCTGTTTCTCAATCAAGCTGGCTACAGGATGCGCCATAGGCAAAACAGGAATAGCAACGATGATGTTTCAGCATGACCCGGATTTTCATGGCCTCTGTCAATGTTTCTCCAAGATCATAATCCGGGTCATCATCCACCAGGGTGCAGGCGTAAACTTTCATTTTTTCCTGTTTTTTCAATACCATTTTACTGGAATAGCACATAAACCGGGCACGACTGCTTTCTTCTTTTTTGTAGGTTCGGATACAATTTTCGCTGATCGGGGGAACTTCCGCGAAGGAACTGGGCGTGAGAAAATCAGGAAAAGCGACTATTGGAACGTCGGTTGGTAATCCCGCTTCAATGAATAAATGTTGATAAGCAGCATGGATTTCCCGGGGATTCTCCCCGCGTGAGGATTGTCGTGCCACGGAAACATGAAAGCCACTTTGAAACAGGTTCGTCAGCGTCTTCAATGATTTATGAAAATTCCCTTTCCCCCGTCCCGCGTCATGTCGCTCCTGATCAGGAAAATCGAGGCTGATTCTGAATGATAACTCATGAGGTTTATCGCGGAGAGGAAGAATTTGTTTGAAGCGTCTCAGTAACGGATCTGTGCCATTGGTCAGAACCAGACAAGGACGGTGATCCAGCGCATAATTGAGAATTTCAACAATATCCTTGATGACAAAAGGTTCTCCTCCTGTGAACGAAAATTGTTCGACGCCCATGGTCAACGCTTCATCCATAAATGGCACGGCGTCTTCTAATCTCAGACTTGCCAGTCGGGTATCCCCCGGCTTGGAGCCTTCCAGACAGAAGGGACACTGTAAATTACAGATCGTGCCCGTATGAAACCACAATTCTTTCAGGAGTCGCGGTTGAATATATCCGCGAGGTTCTCCCGTCGGGGTGTAGAACCAATCCTGTTTATGCGCTGATGGAACTTCTGCATCGGCGACGATCCGCACGGTTGTTTTTAAACGGGATGAATCTGATTGAATTCCTGTCTGTTCAGAAAGTGTTTGCATAAATTTTCCTTAGCGTAATTGCCATTGATGAAATTTTTCGACCCAACGCAAAAGCTTTTCGGGAGCATGAGCGCGTTTCCATTGTCCGGCCGCGTATTTATTCGCTTCCGCAAGCGTCGGATAAATGTGAATCGTTCCCAGAATTTTGTTCAATCCCAGTCCGTGTTTCATCGCTAGAATGTATTCAGCGATCAAGTCACCGGCATGTTCTCCCACAATGGTCACACCCAGAATTCTGTCTTTCCCGGGCACCGTCAAGACTTTGACCAGGCCATGCGCCTCCCCATCGGCAATGGCACGGTCCAGATCATCCAGCCCGTAAACGGTCACTTCATAGGGAATATTTTTTTGTTTTGCGTCCTGTTCATTGAGTCCGACACGGGCCACCTCAGGATCCGTGAATGTGGACCACGGAATGACGGAATAATCCGTTCTGAATTTTTTCAAGGATCCAAACAGGGCATTGACTGCGGCATACCAGGCCTGATGAGCGGCGGTATGGGTGAACTGGAACGGCCCGGCGACATCTCCGCAGGCGTAAATATTGGGATACAGGGTTTGCAGATATTCATTGGTTTCGATGGTTTTCGCAGGGGTCAGCGGAATCCCGAGTTCTTCCAGACCATAACCTTTGGTGTTGGCGACACGCCCCAACGCGCACAGAATTTCATCACACTCAATCCGTACCTCACGTCCTTCATGCTGGCAATAGATTATTTTAACATCACCGTTCCGTTCAAAACGGCTGGCTTTATGGTTTACCAGAACATGAACGCCTTCCTTCCTGAAACGGTTCATGACCATCTCAGAAATTTCAGGATCTTCACGAATCATCAGGCGCGGAGCCATTTCAAGCTGAAACACTTCACTTCCCAGTCGTCTGAAACTTTGCGCCAGTTCACAGCCAATCGGCCCACCTCCCAGCACCACGAGGCGTTGCGGCAGTTTGCGCAGGTTCCACACATTGTCGGAGGTCAGCACGTCCATTTGATCAAGGCCGGGAATGGGGGGAACAAGAGGTCTGGCACCGGCGGCAATAATGATGTTGCGGGTGGTCAATGTTTGTGTCGCTCCCGTGTGGGTCCGTATTTCCACATGATACGGCGATTTGAGGGTGGCCGTGCCCTGAACGCATTCCACGCCCAGTTGTGTGTATCGTTCAATGGAATCATGCGGCGCCACCTGCCCGATCACATTCCGGACACGTTCCATCACATCCGCGAAATCAAACCGGGCATCAGCGGACTTGATGCCGAACTCAGAGGCACGTTGAATGTGAGACAGAAATTTGGCTGAACGAATCAAAGCCTTGGAGGGAACACATCCGGTATTCAGACAATCCCCACCCATCAGATGTTTTTCTACCAGCGTGACTCTGGCTTTGCTCACCGCGGCAATATAAGCAGAGACCAGCCCCCCGGAGCCTGCGCCGATAACGATTAGATTCCTGTCAAATTTTGCAGGTTTGGGCCAGTCCGCCAGAATTTTCCGGGACTTGATGAATCTCAAAACCTTGCGCGCAATCCATGGAAAAAGGCCCAGCAAGGTGAAGGAAAAGATCAGCCCCGGAGAGAGAATATCACGGATATTTTCCAGTTTTGCCAATTCGGTTCCCGCATTGACAAAAACCAGGGTTCCCGCCAGCATTCCGACCTGACTCACCCAGAAAAAAGTCTGTGTTTTTATGGGTGTCAGTCCCATCACCAGATTAATCACAAAAAATGGAACGGCTGGAACCAGTCTTAATGTAAAGAGGTAAAACGCGCCTTCCCTGGTGATAGCGTCATTGATAGCTCGTGCTTGCGACACGAATCGTTGCTGAACAAAATCTCTCAACAGAAAGCGCGAGATCAGAAACGCCAGGGTCGCTCCCAGCGTGGAGGCGAAGGATACAATGATGGTCCCTTTGATCAATCCGAAAACAGCTCCTGAGGCCAAAGTCAGTACCGTGGCTCCTGGAACAGATAAGGCTGTGATTATGGTGTAGATCAAAAAGAAAGTGGCGATGGTTTGAAGGGTGTGAGCTTCATAATACAGTAAAATTTGCTGATACTGGCTTTTGAAATAACTCAACCGGAGATACTGATCGAGATCGAAAATAAAAAATAATCCGACCAGCATTACAATAACAAGGGCAATGACAGTTTTTTGCTTGTTCATAAAATTCCTGTTAATAGTTTGAAATTGCGACGATCCGCCTAAAGCGGGACAACGAAAGGTTGGGAAGAGCCTCAACGAAACACTAAAACCCCGATTTTTTACTCTGGAATCAAGAATAAGTCGTCCCTGAACAAAAATTCTTACAGAGAACATGAAGATTGATAAAGATTTACGCAAGTTGGAATGAAATCCGATATTCACATGTGAATCCGGAGTTGAGTTTGTGTCATTTCAACGATAGAAGAACTTCAGGATTTGAACGTTGGCCAAACGATGACTATAGCTGGAAAACACATATTCTTGTCCTTTAACCTGACAGATCCTGAACCAGTCAGATGAAAAAAACCTGAATGAGGCGCATCAATGCACAACACACATAAAATGCCGGTAATTTTTGTTTCTCATGGCGCTCCGGATTTGCCCTTAACACGGATCCCCGCCTATCATTTTTTTTGTACATTGAGTCAGAAAATTCCTGAACCAAAGGGCATTGTGGCCATATCCGCACACTGGCTTGAAAAAAGACCGACCGTTGGTACCAGTTCCAGACTGGAAACAATTCATGATTTTTACGGATTTCCTCCGGCACTGTATGAAATGGAATATCCTGCAAAAAATAACGATTCACTGGTTGAAACGGTGTGTGATTCCTTAACACAGGGAGGTATCGCTTATGAGTTGAATTCAATCCGTGGACTGGATCATGGTGCCTGGTGCCCGTTGCGTCTGATGTATCCTGAAGCGGATATTCCTGTCATTCCCGTCAGTCTGATTGGCAGAGGAACCCCTGAACAACATCTGAAAACCGGACAGGCTCTGGCAACTTTGAGAGAACAGGGAATTCTGATTCTGGCCTCAGGAGCCATGACCCATAATCTGGCTGGCATGAAACCAGAGGGGAGTTTACCGGATCCATGGGCGATTAATTTTGTAGCCTGGATTGAGGATAAATTAATGACACAAAATCAGGAATCGTTGCTTCGTTATCGGGAAAGGGCGCCTCAAGCAGGTTATGTCCATCCTTCCACAGAACATTTTGATCCGTTGCTGGTCGCCGTTGGTGCTGCGGGGGACGATACCTGCTCAAAACTCCATGCCAGTTTCAGTTATGGCAATCTTTCCATGGCGTCCTATGGCTTTGGTATGGTCTAAGGAACGGCAAAAGAATATGTTGTAAAGTTTGCTCGTGCTCTACGTCCCGTGGGGCACGCTATGAGTTAAATGTGTCTTGAGAAACATGAATTTCCTCTTTATGTTCAAAAAACATGATTCTGCACTTTCTTTCATTCTGATTTAAAAATATGGCATCCGCAAAGATCACTCAAACCCTTCAGAATTTACGCAAACAATTAAGGAAGCAACAGTTACAGATGTATTGGGTGCCTGCATCCGATGAACATCTCAATGAATATGTTCCGCCCAACAAGCGTCGCCTTGAGGCACTCACCGGATTTACCGGGTCTGCCGGCACCGGTATTTTTTGTCTGGACGGCAAGCATCATTTATTTGTGGATTCCCGCTATCATTTGCAGGCGGAACAGGAAGTGGATGAAAATCTGTTTGAAATTCATAAATTGGGAAAACAAGGGGTGCTTGAACCTGAAAACTGGATGGCAAATCTTCAGCAAAACAAACAGGGACAGACACTGCGAGTCGGGATTGATCCATTCATCATCAGTGTGTTCCAATTCAATCGGACCCTGAAAAAAATTGCGGAGGGGGGCGTGATTTTGATGGCGGTGTCTCCCAATCTGGTTGATTTGTCTCTTGAGGGCAAACGCCCCCTCGCACCGGCACAGGTCATTTTCCCCCTGGATCTGAACAAGGCTGGAGTACGCTCGGATGAAAAACTCCGAAAAGTCAGGGAAAGCATGAAAAAACAGAACGTTGATGTTTTATGCCTGACAGAACTGGATGAGATTGCCTGGATCACCAATCTGAGGGGAAGTGATATTCCGCATAATCCTGTGTTTGAAAGCTTTGCGCTGGTGACAAAAAATAAGGCTTATTGTTTCTGCCATGCGGAATCCAATGGCGTAGAATTGAAAACACGGCGAACCTGCTGGGAATTTTATCCCTATGACGCCTTTCTTCCCTTTCTCAAAAAAATTGTTGAACAGGAATCCGGGCAAATATGGATGGATGCCAAACACACCACCATGGGGATCTACACCACCATCCCTGATAGTTCACGCATCTACAACCGAACCAATCCGGTAGCGGAACTCAAAGCCTTAAAAAATCCTGTGGAAATCGCCTGTAGTGAACAAGCTCATCGTCATTCAGGAAAAGCAAAAATTCGCAGTTTTGTTCATCTGGAACAGCAAATCGCACAGGCTCAGCATATTTCGGAAGCGTCTTATGCCCTGGATTTGTATGAATTTTACGCGTCAGAACCCGGATTTACAGATCTGAGTTTTCCAACCATTGCGGCCTATGGTCCCAATTCCGCGATGGTACATTATTCCACACCGGATCCCCGACAATTTTTGAAAGCGGGTGGTTTGTTGCTGGTGGATTCAGGGATTCAGGGAAATGGTGGTACGACTGATGACACCAGAACCATTGTCATCGGGACACCTGATGACAGGCAACGTGAAATTTATACCCATGTGCTGAAAGCGCATATCCGGCTTGCCAGCCAGATTTTTCCGGAAGGCACCACAGGCTCAGGACTGGATGCGATCACACGTGCCGATTTATGGAATTCAGGCATGGATTTCGGGCATGGCACCGGTCATGGTGTGGGGGCCTTCCTGAATGTTCATGAAGGCCCGTTCAGAATTTCACCAATGGCACATGACAGTGGAATTCCCGCAGGTGTTATTTTGTCCAATGAGCCTGGCTATTATGAAACAGGCTGGAGCGGCATCCGACTGGAAAATTTGTATGTGGTGGTGGTTCTGGACCATCTTGAACCTCATCCCTCCGGTAAAAAATGGCTGGGATTCAGACCCTTGACCATGATTCCCTTTGAGCGGAAACTCATTTGTCCTGAAATGCTGGGAAGTCATGAAAAAAAATGGCTGAATCAATACCATGAAGAGGTTCTCAGGCAGATCGGCCCCATGCTGGAAAATCCTGTCGAACAGGCATGGTTGGAACACGCCTGTAAAATTTTTGCATAAATTCTTTGTGTTCAATCTTCTGATGCGTTAATAAGTATCAGAATGATGCATAAACTAGTCGTTGTTGCGAAATTCCAAACTCGTGTCATCTCGACCCAAGGGAGAGCTCTTGAATATTTTGAAATCAGTAGCCTGAAAGGTTCAAGACCCCTCACATACATTCCGGATGACACACAAAAACACAATTTCGTGCCAGCGACAGACTAACCGGGGAGTTGTCTGATGAATCGTGGAAAAATAAAATTCACCTGCGAAAAAGATGTGTTCGATTTTCTGGATTCGTCCAGAGAATGGATGAAAACGATGTTTCCTGATACATGGGTTTCAGTCAATGATCCCAAAGGCGCATCACGCAAAGTTTCCATGGACACTCTGATCAATTTTAAAATATTACGCTGCAAGAAGTGGCTGACGGATGTGCTTGAACGTGCGATTGAGATCAGTATCAGCGGACAATATGATGAAATCCCCCCCACGGCGATTGATGTTCCCCCCAGGGTTGCCAGAATCATCATCCATGCCTGTCTGGATATTCTGGCCTGTGAACGTGACCTGACCGATGATGGACTTTTATATGCCAGTGATGTCGCCAGTGTCCTGAATATTGACGCTCATGCGGTGGATACCCTGATCGAACAGGTTCAATATGTTAAACGAAAAAGATTCACCCAGATGTTGCTTGAATGCCTCAATGACCAGCAACGATACTGGGTTGCCGCAATGCTGTGGCAGGCCATTCATATTGATGACAAAGTACATACGCAGGAATATAAATACTTCGAAAATATTTCTCATTTACTGAATTATGATCAGGTAAAATTCCATCAACTGGAACAGGATCATGACCTGCCACACCACCTTCCCATTCAGCATTTTGACGAAACCATGCGCTCATCAATCTATAAATATATTGTGGAAATTGTAATGATTGATGGCGAATATGATCCCAAGGAAGCAGAGTTTATCCAGTTTATCGGGGAAACATTCAATTTTGATAAATCCCAACAGGATGAAATCATTCAACCTGTTGCTTCGGCCCTGATGCTGCGCAGATCGTTGTTTTCCTATTAACATTTCGACAGTGGTAAGTTCTCAGCGTTCAGTTCTGAGTTTTTTGAACTGATTGAAATTATTTTTTTTACATAAGCCTAAAAGTTTCTTTGAAAGTTTGATATTCATCAAACTTTCAATTTCAATGACTTACAAAAAGCTGAAGGCTGATAACTGAAAACTTACAACTCTTGAGTTAACATACAAAAAAGAGAGATATGACTGGAAATCATGTACGTTTTTTATTGATCCAAGTGCTGATGGTCATCGGTTTGGTTTTTGCCGCATCGGTCATCAGAGCCCAAGACTTAAGCCAATGGATTCCAGAGGGAAGCATGACCCCTGAGGAAATTCAGTCGTTGATGTCCAAAGTAGAGTTATTCATGCTGGATAATGAACCTTATGCGAAGGTAACGCTGAAGGATATTCTTCAATATGGATTGGAACGAAGTATCGACCTCAAGGCTCTCAAACTGGCAGAACAAATTGCGCGAAAATCGCTGGCATTAGCCCAGAACAAGGATTTTCCGGTTTTGATCAGCAGTCTGGGTTGGAACAATCAGATCAGTTCAGGCTCGAGCTCGGCCACAAGTTTCATGACAGCGTCCGGTTCTGAAATTCTTGGATTTTCTTCAACATGGACAGAGAAGCTCAGCAATGGCATCGAATACAGCATGACCTATCAGGAAAGCCGCGCCCATGCGCGAGCCCTTGTCATCGCCAAGGAGGGTGACAATTCAGAACCTTCTGCTTATTCCGACTGGCTGGATAAAAGTTCTTTCAGTGGTTCGATCACTGTGCCGCTCAGCAAGGATAGCGGCGAAATCAACCAGTTGTCTGAACGAATCGCGGAGGTAAGTGTCCAGCAGTCAGAATTGGATACTGAACAGAGTGAGCTTTCACTGTTGCAGGAAATTGGTACGACTTATTGGGATATGGTGGGCGTTGTGGAAGCGATCGAAGTGCAAAAAGCCGCGGTTCAGCTTTCTGAAAACCTGCTGGCAGACAACAAAGCACGATTGCAGGCTGGCGTTGTGAATGAAACGGATGTGCAGATTTCAGAAACTCAACTGGTCCGTGAAAAGCAGGCGTTATTCAGCCAACAGGCTAATGCTAAACGCATTGAAGATGTGGTGAAAGTGGCCCTGGACCTTGATCAGGTCAATGTGGGACTTTACCCCAAAGACAAACCACAGATCAAATCTTATGAAAATGACCAGCAAAAGTTAGTACAAAAAGTTTATGAAAAAGATATCACGCTGAAAAAACTCAATGCCGCCATGCTGATCTATCAATACAACATGCTGGATGTGGACAATCAACAAAAGTCAGATATTGATCTGGTCTTTGGTTATGCCATGAATGGTTACAGTAGTGATCCCCTCAAACCTGTCCAGTATTATGGTGACACCAACCTGCATGGTCCAAGCATTAATCTGGTCTGGACGGTCCCATTCAATGGAACGTTGCTTTCTGAAAAGCAACAGCAAATCATTCAGGAACGTGAGCAACTTCAATTGCGGATTGAAAGTCAGAAAAGCCGCCTGAGGATACAACTCCATTCTGTGTTGAGATCTCTGGCATTATCTACCAGGGAAATTGAATTCGCAAATACGACAGTTCGTCTGGCCAAACGTCAGCTTCAGGATGAAATTCAGAAAATGAAACTCGGGAAAAGTACCACATTTCAGGTTTCTCAATTCCAGCAACAGGCGTTGACGGCCATCCAGCAGGAATCCGCGGCACGTATTAATTTTGAAAAAACCTATCTGTCGCTACTGGTTTTGACCCATGATCTCTATGAAGTTTTTGCACTGGAGTCCCCATACCATCACCAGCCAAAATGATTATTCGAAAAGTCCTTTGGAACGATAAAAGAATAAGTTGTAAAAGTTTGCTCGTGCCCTACGTTCCGGGGGGCACGCTATCCCTCAGGCGAAACTCGGCTTCGCACCCACCGGAGGTGGGTCATGGAACGGTTACGAACAGGACGTTCGCAACCAGATAAAATTATAATAATTTCAATCAGTTCAAAAAAAATGAAAAATAAAAGCAGTGAACTTACCACTGTCGAGTTATCAAAGAACTGGGTTGGTTTATCAGTGCTGTTAACAATGTGTGATTTTTCACTTTATATTGCCAACCGGATCCCCTATATAGGTTAGAGTTGTATTAGATATTTCTGAGTGGACGATAAGGATCTTGTGTGCCTGAAAGATCGTAAGGATATGAACTCAGAGTTGACAATAAATTCTAAAGATTTATGCAATCGAAAGAACTGATCAATCCATACACGCAGGCAATGGCTGATTGTCTGTTGAAAATTCAGCATCCGCCAGAACACAATTTAACTGATGATATGGTCATTTATTTTTTGACCAACATGATTCAGGGAAGGATGCTTGAGCATCTGATCGCGAGAATTGATGAATTCTATCAAATCCGTGATGCTCATTTTCGCACGGAACTGGCAATGGTTTTGGTGGACGTGTTCAATGAATCCATTTTCGGGGCCTTCCGCAAAAAAGTCGAGAGCAAGCCAGACATCGTCTTCACGGTAGCTCGACATATTGTTGAGGTGGAATGTCACACAGGTCTGGGACATCAGTCCAGGGTCAACCATCTGTACTTGTGTATTTTCAGGAAATATCTGGATTACCAGAATCTTGAAAGCATCATCCAGACCCTCCAATCCAATCCCCAAATTCAAAAACTCATCCTCACCTTCCTGTTGAAAAAAAATCTCAATAAAACAAGTTATAATGCCTGTCAGTATATGCTGGATCAAGACAGCCAGAACGTGATGACAAATGTCTTTATCCTGTGTGTAAAAAATTATTACCCCCTCCGCAACAAGCTTCACAAAGCCAGTCATAAATTCAAATCAAGGTTTCTCCATCTAAATCGGTTTTTTAATCATTAGCCGCTGTCGCTTAGGCACGTTCAAAAAATAACAGGGAAAACTTTCCACCTGTGCAGTTGGTTTGAAAATTTACCACCAAGAACACTGAAGCGATCGCCGGAAATAAACATACCCGAATTGTTGCTGTAACATATTATTCCGAAAACGGTAGCATCGGGTTACGTCCCGATGTAATTCCACGGTTTGTCGCCCTTCCCGAGACGTAACCCGGGGCTACCGTTCCCGGCATCGCTCTGCCCGGCTTGCACCACTCACTGGCGAAACGATGACTGTGCCGTAAAAAGTAATAATTTTGCCGGAATCAGTTCCTTTCTTGCAATATCCGCAATTTAAGTATGATTACAGGCACTTGATTTGCACAGGCAACAGGGCTTTTTGACAATTTTTAGAGACACCGATGGATCAAACCCAATTTTTACAGACCATTTCAAACTACACACTGGTCAATTACAGTCTGTTGAAGCGCCTCTTTCATGAAGAAAACCTGAAGGATATCAAGACTCTGCTGAAGCACACTGAACAAGCACGATTGGTGAATCGTCATGTGTTTCAGGGGTTTGATTGCTTTTCACTGACCAGTTTGGGCTTTCAGACAATTGGTGTGGATCATGCCCCCCAATACCATCGTTTTACCCGGAATCAGGCCAATCAGATTTGTCGTGTGAATCATTTACGGATCGGCTTTGAACGGGAACTTGCACGCTTTAATAATCTCCATCTCAAACGGTGGTTCACTGGCGGAAGCTTTTCCAAACGTCCTCTTTCCACGCGATTCAACAATGCGGAACAGTTTCTCAAGCCTCATGGTTTGGCAATGGTCTCGTTTCCGAACGACATTGATCGTTTGTATTTCATTCATTACTGGCAAAGTATGGAGCAGATTGATCGTGATCTGTTTTTTTATTTTCTTTACCAGACCCGTAATGAGCATGCTTATCGTTTCAGGGTTTCTCCGGAAACCGGATTGAGAGTTTTGTGTCTTGTGCCTAGTTATAAAACTGTATACGAAGTACTTCCCCGACTGGAAAATATTAAGGGTGAAGCCATCACATTGTTTATTCCGGAATCAAAGGTCCATGTGGATCATCCGTTGGAATCACAGATATGGTTGACCTGTCATGGTCGGAAACGCAGTGTCCTTTAACTGTGGATCATCCGTTGGAATCACAGATATGGTTGACCTGTCATGGTCGGAAACGCAGTGTCCTTTAACTTCGGGAGTCCCATGAAATCCTATGAATCATCGCTTGTCCTGCCAGATGGAACCATTCGTTTTGGCATTTATGACAAACCCATTTCCCGGATCAATTATCTGGATTATGATTTCCGTACTCCGATGGGACGAAAAATATCCCTTGCGGAAAAATGGGCCGGTTTCAATCAGTTCCAGTATTTCGGTATCATCAGCGATGACCTTCTGTTTGGTTGCGCGATCAGCAATATCAGGTTTATAGGGGTTGCCTTCATGTACCTCTATCAGCCTTCAACCCAACGTCTGATAGAATATTCCTACAAACAGCTATTGGCCTTGGGTACCAGCTTCAGTCAGTCGGCCACACATGGCACCAGCCGATTCAGCGGGAAAAATGTTAAGGTTGAAATGACCAGCGTGTTGAGTCCTGCTGAGAAGCATCTCAAAGTTCAGCTTGGCGAGGAACTTCAGGCGGATGTCTTTTTTTCTGAAGCGGATCCGCCGTTTCATCCCATGTCTATCTGCACGCGTGCGGGATACAATGGGTGGGTTTACGCACAGAAAGTCGCGGGTGTCGCTGTGCAGGGAAAATTGAGTTGCGCCTTGGGCGAATATGACTTTGCGGAAACAGAAGCTTATGCCCACCATGATTTTTCCGCGGGTTTCATGCGTCGCGAAACATTTTGGAATTGGGCCTGTTTTTCCGGAGCGCTGAGTGATGGAACCAGACTGGGGCTCAATGTGTCCTGTGGTGTCAATGAAACCAGCTATACAGAAAATTGTCTGTGGGTGAATGGGGAATTGATCAAGGTCGATCTGGTCCGTTTCGATTTTGATCGTAATGACATCCACTCCTTGTGGAACATTCATTCCAACGATGGTCAGGTGGACCTGATATTTTATCCGGAAGGATTCCATGCGGAAAAAGTCAACGCGGTCCTGGCCGCCAGCAATTTCAAACAGTTTTTTGGCAG
Organism: SAR324 cluster bacterium; assembly: GCA_015232315.1. Classification (NCBI taxonomy): domain Bacteria; class Deltaproteobacteria; species SAR324 cluster bacterium. The sequence goes on from JADFZZ010000020.1 coordinate 56,663, forward strand.
ATTCTCCGGTGAATTGAATTTGCGCAATCAAACCTTTGAAATTACTGATATGCCCGGTTTTGTGGAAGACCACTACGCCAAGTGGTGAGTTTCACTTCTCCCTCAATTCCGTCACTTCCTGCCAGGTGGCTTTGCCGTCAAGCAGTGCCTGGCAACGTTCAAGGTAAATTTGGCAGACTTTGTCCTTGGGGTAGGTTTTGAGGCAAACCTCAAACTGGCGCATGGCTGAACGGAAACGTTTCATGTAATACAGCGCAACGGCGTTTTCGTAGGTTTTGAGGTATTGCGTCTTGAGTTCGCATATTTCCGGGGGTTCTCCATTGAACACTTCATAGATCGTGACAGGTTCTGACTTTCCTTTGGCAATGACGTTATCAATCAGGCGCACTTTATAATCAGTGGGATTTTTAAGATTATAGAATGTGTTTTCGCTGATCAGAATCGTGGTTCCATACTGTTTGGTCATGCCTTCGACCCGGGCCGCAATGTTCACGGCGTTGCTGATCACAGTCTCTTCCATCCTGTAACTTCCGCCAATGGTGCCCAGCATCAATTCCCCTGAATTGATTCCAATGCCGATTGCCACTGGACGGTATCCTGCTTTTTCCCGAAACTCGTTGTATTCATGGAGTTTGAGATGCATTCCGATCGCGGCTTTTACGCCATTTTCCGGGTCATCAAAGATCGCCATGTTGGAATCACCGATGTATTTATCAATGACACCACCATGCTCATGAATTATGGGTTCCATGTGCCGAAGATAGGAATTGAGAAACCTGAAGTTTTCTTCGGGTGTCATGGTTTCTGAAAGCGTGGTGAAATCACGGATGTCAGAAAACAGGATCGTCATGTTCAGTTGTATACAATCCCCCAGATTGATATCCACAATACTGGATTTTCCAAGACGCTGGATCAACTGGTTTGGCACAAACCGGTTGGCGGCCCGGTTCAGCAGAAATAAATCATCGGCTTGACGTTCTACGAGATTGAAGGCCTGTGAAAATTTGATGGACAGCAGAAGAGCCTGGCAGAAAATAAAAATCAACAGACCAATAGAGGCATAATTTCCAGTGTGAATGATCTGGTTGGCATGCAGAATATCATTCACAGAGGCCCCGAAGAAAACAGAAAACCCTGTCAGAAAAATGAAAGATCCTTCCCGTCTTCGCCATAAGGCGAATATCATGGAATAAATGAAGTAGAGTCCGCACAGCATCGCAAACACCTGATAGGTATGAACGGTGTAAGTATAAATCGCTGGTGGGGTTAGAATCACGACACCGGAAAACACAACCCCCATGAACACCATAAAAAACATTATTTTTCTGGAAAATTCCCGGGGAAACAGGGAGTGGATGAACAAACCCATGGCTGTCACGGTGAGATAAAAACTGAGATATTCAACTTTGAACAACAGTCCGAATTCCAGTGAGGGCAGCAACTGACGGACATAACGTTCACCGACCAGGATGGTTCTCAATCCGATCAGAAGACAAATCATGGAAAAATAAAACGCGGACCGGTCTTTGGGACGTAATGAATACAGACCTATATGGTACAAACCAATAATCAGAAAGCCGCCGAACAGAAACAGGTCGAGCACCAGATTGCGTTCACGGCGTTCGCGGATGTCTTTGGCATGACCAATCAGAACTGCATCCCAGATGCCGCCCTGCCAATCTTCATAATTTGAAACCTGAACAACAATTCCAAGGTTGTCGGTGTGGGGAAGCTCAAACATGAGTGGTTCAAGTTGCGGAATCGCTTCTTCAATCGTTTTTCCTGGTTTTCCCTGACCGCCGACATAATTGCCGTTGACATAGAGTCGATAGGCTGTTCCAACGCTCGTAAATACAATCATCAGGAGTTCCTGCGGATTGACCTTAATCTCCAGAAAGTAGGTCCCGTAACCAATACCGCCAACATCTTTTCCTTGCCATTGATGACGGTTCCATCCTCCCGGTGCTGAGATAATCCCCCGGTGTTCCTCAAACTGACCGCTAAGGATCTCTTCTTTTGTGAGAAAAACCGACCAGAAAAACTGCCAGCCTCCGTGAAGTTTCACTATGCCATCATCCGAAAAATTCCAGTTGGACAAGTCTATTTTCCCCGATTCAACAACAGGTGAGGTCACGTCAATGAGCGCCTCAGCCACGGCAGGTTGCCAGCAGAGTAACCATAGCAGTGCCGAAATGCTGATAAACCTTAAACAATATTGAATCATATCTCCATGATTGGAACGATGTTTTATTCGTAAAGGTTTAAATCTGGAATTATGAGGAATATCATTCCATGCCTTACCGGGATTATTCGCACATCGGTGATGGTGGTATTTCTGTGTTAAAGCTCAGGCGCGCATGATGGATAATAACCTGAATATGCCCATGAAACCCATTGACGTAGACCGGGATATGGTGATTTTTATGCCAGTTGCGGGCTTGGTCGGCACGTTCATCACACCACAGCCACGCAGGTGCCGGAACCAGAGAATATTCCGGACTGACTTTATCAAAAAACACATTGGGCACCAAAGATCGGCCGCCATGATGCGGAACCTTGAGAATTTCTGATTTCAATTGATCCGAAGTTTCCGCGACGTATTGTCCCATTTTTTCACCAAGATCGCCGGTGAACAGAATCTTGTGTCCTGCAAATTCCAGTTGCAGAACCATCGACATGTCATTGATTTTATTGGTGGGTCCTATTGGAGTGTGGATCGCGTCAGAAACATTCAAAACACGCATCAGCGCCCCTCCGCCAAGATCGAGTTCCTGTCCGTTTTCAACCTCAAGGAGCGGAATCTTCCGGTTTTCCAGCAGAGCTTTCATGTCAAGAACACTCTGGTAAACACAACGGGGGCTTTCAGCGTCACACAAAGCACGGTCTGGAACATGAAAATACACTTCCTTGACGCGTATTCCGGATTTCACAATCTGAAACAAACCTTCATAGTGATCCCGGTGCGGATGAGAAATGAATACACGATCAATCTGTTTTACATAATTTTGTTTGAGCCAGGGCATCAGTTTTTCTTTGGCAGGTTGCTCGTATCCGGCATCAATGAGAATTGTTTGACCATCACGGATCTGAATCAGGTGAGCATCCCCCTGTAGCGTCGTATGGTTGACATTGACCATTGTCCAGCGGAAATCCGGCATAGACCACCACATAACTCCTCGAGCCACATAGTCCTTCAACAAATCCTGATTGTTATGTATTGCCGCTCCTGTGATAACCCCGAGAATAAAGAATGACAGGGTCTTGAATGAGGGTAAAAATTTTTTCATAAATTATTCAAAAACAGTGAATGGTTTATGTTCCTGTTCCCAGTTTTTCAAGGACTGATAAACAGCGGTTTTCCTGAAATTTTCTTCAGAATAGGCCAGACGCAGATCACTTTCCAGCGAGGCACGGCCCAGTTTGTCAGCATTTTGAGATCCAAATGTGAATTTCAGTCCCATCAACAACACGGAAACCAGATCATGTCCGCATGACATCTGCCAGGCGTTTTCCAACTCAACCTTTAAATGGTTCAGATATTTTCGGATAGCCCCGACAGGCGCACCCACAGAAGAATTAAGACGGAGTGATTTCAGCAACTGATCCCTGTTGATTTTCAGGGTTTGCGGCTCAACAAAGTGTTCAAAATTCAAATGACTGAACCGGATGTTCAGATGTTGATTGAGAGAAAACCAGCGGCAACCCCCCAGAATATAGCCAGCGTCAATCAAGGTGTCCAGTATTGATTTTTTCACACGTCGTTCAAATTGTTCGATTCTGTCATCATCCCCATATTCCGCCAGCACTTTGGCCAGTGCTGAAGAGGATAAAATCATGCTTTCCAGATCATGGCAATCGGTCATTATCACATTGGGCGAAGGGGACACAATGTGATCCACACGCCAGAAATCCGCATCCACAATACCCACAATTCCGTCCAGATCTTGTTCCAGGGTCGTGACCATTTTGAGGACAGATTCCTTGCTGAACGCTGGAACAACCCTGCAATGCTCATTGTTGACAAACATTTTATAAAATCGGGCATCCGAATCACCTTCCACCACGATAAACACGCCCTTGTGCCGGACACGTTTCATCCGAATCGAGTTTACCAGAGCATGGGGCGAGCGTTCCATCATGCGTTGTCTCCTTCAAGCGCGATGGTCAGATCCCAGCGGTCATTGATGATTTCAGGCGAATGGGTCGCAACCAGCACATCGCATTCATTGATTTTTATAATTTTCTGCAATTGCTGTAAAAATTCTTCCTGCCACAGAACATGGAGCGACAATTCGGGTTCATCAATGAGAATCAGGGACCCTTTGGGGGTTTTGAACAACAATTCATACAGCAGCACCATTTCATGTTTTTCACCGGAAGACAAAACATCAGGTGACAGAATATGCCCTTGTGTGGACTGAAACAGGAAGCCTCGCTGTTTATCAATTTTCAGTCGTTTATGACTGAAAAGTTTGTTGACAATGGCGGTGAATAATTCAATCCGGTTGGCCAGTTCAGACAGCAGACTCAGTTTGTTCCAGGTATCTTCAACATAGAGAGAAAAAGCCAGACGCAGGTGTTTTTCCAGACGGGACGGCATTTCAAATTCGGTTTGTTCATCCATGCTCAGCAATCCGGTTTGAAGCAGTCGAATCCGGTTTTTCTCAAGATCCTGAAACTTTTTTTTGAGTTGAGCCTCATCCAGAATATCTGTTTTGCCTGACAGCAGTCTTGACGGATAACTGATATCCAAAGATTGGGCCAGGGCCGCATAACGGGCCAGTTCTGCCTGGATCAAGCGTACCAGTTCCCGTGAATAGAAGTTGACTGAATCCATCATGGAAGAAACCAGGCTGGAAGGTTCGGACAGCGTGTGCCGCAGAAACAGACGCTGAGCATCAATTAACCGGATATCACAACGGTCCTGCAACTGCTTCAGCCATTCAGGTCGCATTTCCTCAAGGTAGTATTTCAGCGAAGGAATGGATTGCCCAAAGGTGTCAATGACATCTTCCAGCGACCAGATTTCCTGTGTTGGCAGATATTGCCACGAGTTATTCCCTGTTCGTTTGAGCGAGGGAACACTGCGCTCTATGTCATGGAGAACGCCCATCAAATCCTGATTTTTGGAAACAGGCTCCAGTCGATATTGCTGATTCTGATAGCTGATCGTGAGTGCGGAATTCGCTGACATCACCTGATCCTTGTGCAACATAATCCTGCTTTGGTCTTCCAGCAGAATCTCACATTCCTGAAAGGGAATTTTTGCCAGAGCAATTTCCTGATGATTGAAAAAATAATGCAGGATCCTCAGAATGGTTGTTTTTCCAAACCCGTTGGGACCGTGCAGGATGGTGATGTGGTCTTTGTGGTTGAGGGCCAGACTATAATCCAGTGTCCCGAACAATTTTGTAATAACCAGTTGTCTGACTTGCATAAGGTCCTTCCGAATATTCCTGTTGCGTTATGTTATTGGCATGGTTCTTGTTATTTCGATAACCATCTCTTAATATTTTTTTCTCAATAACTTTTCATTCATGAAATTATGCGATTTATCAATCTGATTATTTGTTTTCTGGCGATCTTTATCGGAATTACCGGTTGGAGCAACACTGCGGAAGCCGGAAAACGGCAGACTGTCGCAACCAAAGAGTTTGTTTACAGGCAGGACTATAAGATACAGGTAGGCTTTGATGGCAGGAACATCATCACCCGCCTGATGCCTCAGAATGGTGAAGGTACCTACAGTTTTGCCGTGCGAACGTTGAAAGATCCCGGCAATAATTTTAAAAATATTAAAAAATACAACAACAACCGTCCCCTCTATAAAAACCGTTATGTCCGCATTCCTTTTGAAATACTGAATGATAATCTGCAAAGTCTGGCACTCAAGGCGTTGTTTCCAAATGACACCAGTGAAGCTGAAGGTTGGGCGCATCGTGTCACTTACAGGGGTGAAACATTGAGTTTGATTGCGATGACTTTCATGCGTGACGGCTTCGGCTCATCCCAACTGGCAACGTTCAATCACCTGAGAAAAGGTGGCAGGTATCTCAAAAAAGGAGATACGGTGGTGATTCCCTGGAAGTGGATGCGTGAAGGGCTTGAATTGCGCCCCATGAAAGTGCAACCTCCCTTGACGGCAAAAGCGGATTCAACGGGCAAGACCTGGGCGTATTATCAGATGAAACGGGGCGACGCGATTTATTCCTCGGTCATTGTGCGGTTCACCGGACGAATGCTGGCGGACGATGTCAGTAAAATGGCCGGGGATCTGTTGAAACTGAATCAAATCTCTGACCCCAAACGTATTACTCCGGGAACAGAAATCAAAATCCCACTGGAGTGGTTGAGCGAGGAATTTTTAGTACAAGACACGCCACGCCCATCACCAACCCCTGGGAAATCTTTAGCCAGAAAAGCACGTCAAGTGGCGAAAACCAGGCCAGTGGTTGAACAGCAGGAACAAATTCATGTCATTCTGGACGCAGGGCACGGTGGCAAAGATCCCGGTGCCACTTTCAAACATCCAACGCAACGGGGTCATGTTTTTGAAGATGAAGTGGTGTTTGATATCAGCCTGCGAATGCTTCCCCTGCTGACCAAAAGCGGTTATGTGGTTCATCCCACACGCTATGACATCAATAATAAACAGCCTGTTGAAAACTTATTGAGCAGAAAAGACGAAGATGAAGTCCTGATGGTTCACCCCAATTACCAAATAAGCGATACCAGAGCAGGTATCAACATGCGGGTCTATCTGATCAACTATCAATACAAGCAACTGGTCAAAGCTGGTGTGAAACCTGAAAATATACTGCTCATGAGCCTTCATGGAGATGCGTTGCACGCGTCTTTACGGGGTGCGATGGTTTATTATCCTGATGCGCGTTTGCGGCGTTCCAGTTTCCAGCTTGGCGGCAGAATTTACCGGAATATTCAGGAGTTTCAACGGGTCCTCCAATTTGATGACGACGACAATCGTGAAGCCGCCAGTGTCAGTTCGGCCTTTGGAAAAACCGTGATTGATTCCTTCAAAAAATCAGGACTTGCGGTCCATCCCTCTTCTCCTGTAAGAGGTTATCATTACCGTGGCGGAAAACGCACGTTACCGGCCATTCTGCGCTATAGCAAAATTCCCACCTCTGTGCTGGTGGAAATCGCCAATCTTGGCAATATGAGAGACCGAACCGATGTGTTGAAAGCAGAAATCAGACAAAAAATGGCGGAGTCCCTGGTGTCATCGATTGACACGCATTACAGCACCAGCAAAACTATCACGATCGCGAAAAATTGATTTCATGGAATTTATTGTTGCTGTAAATTTTCTGGTGACGGCAACCGCTTCAAGCCATCGCACGGTGTCATTCCGTGCTTGACACGGAATCCATCGGCGCACTCCTGGATCCCCGTTTTCACGGGGATGACATCGTGGCGGACCACAGGATTTCATCACCAAATTATTTACAGCAGGAATTTATTTATGTGGGTACTGACTGTTTTATTAGGGATCGTCCTGGTTTTGGGGGCTGGAATCTATCAATACCTTCGAACTGTTGACGCAGAACTGAAGAACACACAGTCTGAATTGCGGCATTTAAAGAAACTACTGGAACTGGACGAAAATGCTCAGCCTCAAGGTTCAGGCGGACTCAGACCACGAATTGCCATTGAACTCAAAAATCCGGTAGCTCTTGCGGAACGACATCATGGAATGGCCAAATATCTGGCAGAAGTTGCCCCTCAGGTGCTGACAGCCAAAGTATATGCCCGTTTCCAGGAAATACTCATACAGGAGTTGGAAAAAAGAGACATTGACGTTCAAGTTGAGACCATTCTGTATTGAACCGCTGTTTCTGAAGCCTGTCATGTGTGACGGGTTCACACTTGTGACACAACCCATTGTTAAGGACTTCCATGCTTGAACTTGTCATCAACAGTATTCTCACCGTGATCATTCTGTTTGGTAGTTGGCAACTCAAACGCAGCATTGCGTTATTGAGACAACAATCCATCGAACTCCATCAGGAAATGGCGGCCACCATTCAGTTTGTCGCAAAAAAACTCGAAGCAGCACAGGAATCCCGAGAGGAAGCAGAACTGGTCAAACAGGCCGTCAACACTGGTGTCAATTCCATGGAATCTCTGCATAAAACCTTGTCAGGACTCACCTTTGGTTTTCTTGAATCGGTGACAACGCCTGAAACGACCGAAGCTATGAAAAAACTGCATGCCCGCACTTCGGAAACTTTTTTTGACACTGTCCGTGCCATCAGTTCCCCTGAAAAACCCGTCAAACCTAAAAAACCTTCCTGAGCAGATCTCCACGTCTATTAAGTTAAGCACCGTGAAGGCACTTGCACCAATTCCCCCTTGGTTTAAGGGGGTTAGGGGGATGTTATTCTGAGCTTTAAATCCCCCCTGCCCCCTTTGAAAAGAGGGATTTTCTCGCAGGTAATTCCTTAACTTAACAGCCTTGGAGCAGATCTCCCCCAGGGTTTTGAAAGGGTCTTTATCCTCGATGATTCCCGCCGTTTATTTACTGACCAGCGTCTGAAATCCAGAAACTGGAAATAGCACATCTCTACGCCTGCCCATCAAAAAATATTTTTTGAAAAGTTATAGCTGTTTTTTGAGTATTTCTGAGTACTATCTTGAACCGTTTATGAATTATTGTTATCAACCGGATTACTATTATTTTCAATTCTCTCAAAAATAAGGAACATCATGTCTGAAAAAGATACAATCCTGGTAGTAGATGATGATTTGTTCAATCTGGATTTAATCGAAGAATATCTGGAAAATGAAGGCTATGAACTCATCACAACTTCATCAGGAAGGGAGGCGCTGGATTATCTGCGTAACACCACGAAAACAATCAAAGTGATTATCCTGGATTGGATGATGCCTGACATGGAGGGCATTCAGGTGCTCGAAACATTGAAACAGGATGTGAAATACAAACATATTCCCGTGATTCTTCAGACTGCGAAAAGCTATCAGGATGATATTGCGGAAGGGATGGACAAGGGCGCCTATCAATATTTGACCAAACCTTTTTCCGATTCAGTTCTCACGGCCATGGTCCGTTCAGCACTGACTGAATATAACCGTTTTGAAACCTTGAAGTCGAACCTCGATAAAAAGGTCGAGGCCTACCGTGAATCGACCATCCATGTCATCAAATCCAAATCCAGGGAATTTGAGTCCATGAAATTCAGTTTTCAGACGCAACAGTTGATCAATCAGTTTTTTTTGAAAAGTCTGGCCTGTCAGGATTATGACACACTCACCGCGGAACTGCTGGAGACCGCCAAACAATTTCAGTTTGAATCGGCTGAGGGCAAAAACATGCGGTGCAGTGTGTATGTGAAAGGGATAACAGATGTCAATATTTCTGATCGCGGTCTGAGCAGTCAAATGGATCATCATCTGCTTGAACGGGCATTGACCCAGGGCGACGTGTTTCAGGGGGGACGTTATACCGTTGTTCCCTCTAAAGAAAAACGTTCAGCTCTCATGATACGCAACAGTCCGCAAAATGTAACAGAACTGAATAAGGCCATTGAGACGATAAGCGTTCTGCTGGAACAATTTGATGCGAGACTTAAGCATTTTGACCGGGAAATCCAGATCCTCCAGCAAAACGATGAGCTTGTGAAAAAAAATCAGCAAATTTATCAGATTGTCAGATCCTGTAACAATGAATTATCCCAGATCAATGTGACTTATCAGAACATGAAAGAACAGCAAATGACAATCATGGAGCAAATGGAATCCATTATCCTGAAAAACCTTCCTGAGCATTCCACTGAGGAGATCAAAAAAATCTCTGCTATAATCAACACACAGGTTCTTGAATCCATGGAACTTTATTCGAAAGATCAGATCACCGATCAAAAGTTTTTGACTACAATTGAAAAATTGAAAAGTATTCTGGACCCTTCAGACGTTGAGCGAAAAGAACGTTTGCAACCTAAACAAATGAGTGACTCACCTCAGGATGAAGTGGATTTGCTACTCCAGAGTTTAGGATTGTAGATGAGTTTGCGGCAGATACGTTCCCTGAGGTGTCTCTGCCGCACAAAAGTCCGCATCTGTTCAGACGTGACCTCTACCACCACTATCAATTGAAAAGTCCATGTACATTTCCACTTCTCAGGAGATCCATATCATTCCTCTTCAAACCACTTCTCCAACAGACTGGTATCAGGAATTAACAGGCCATCTCCAAACCATTCAAAAAAAATATTTTTACTGTATTCTGCTCCGTTTTCAAACTGACTTTCCTCTGGATGTGAAAGTTGCCGGACAATTCATCCAATGCTACAAACTGCTACATGGTTCCTATGCCAAAAGAATTGGTGTTTGCGGCTTGACAGAGCAGTCCTTGTCGCATCTGCACGCAATGAACATTCATCAACTTTTCGAATTGTTTGCCACTCTGGAGCAAGCACTCGCCTCACATGAGTTACACCCCCTGAATGAGGCGGATAGAATTGTATTGTCTTATACAGATCATGATTTTCAACAGGCTCACGAAAATCTGAAGAAACGTTTACAGCTTGAAGAATTATTGGCCCATATTTCTTCCCGGTTCGTGGATATTGAAGATTATTCCATCGACGAGGAAATCCATAAGTCATTGCGGAAACTTGGCGAACACCTGGACATTCAGCAATGTTATTTTGTGAGATGGAGTCAGGATCATGAAAACGGCTATCACATTGATGAATGGAACAACAAAGGCACAGAAGTGTTTTCACCATTGCCCATACTGCTGGAACAAAATGAAGAATGGTTGAAAAATGAACTCAACACCCTGAAAACCGTCTTTCTGCCTTATTTTGAAGAAAATAGCCCTACGCCTGTCCTTGATTCTGAGTTGAGAGATTTGATCCTGATTCCTGTATTTTACAAAAAACAGCTCGAAGGCTTCTGGGGCATGGTTCTGCCTCATCAACGCAAAGGTTGGGACCCCTCGGATTTCATGATTTTCAGAATTCTGGGCGAAGTTTTTACCGGTGCGGCCCGAAGGGCACAGGTGATGGAAAAATTGAAGCAGGCCAAGGAACTCGCGGAAAAATCCAATCAGGCAAAATCCCAGTTTCTGGCAAACATGTCCCATGAATTGCGCACCCCCATGCATGCGATTCTGGGCTATTCCGAGCTGGGGGTCCAACATCTGGATCACAAGAAAACCGCTACGGATAAACTTTATAAATATTTTAATAATATCAAAGGCTCCGGGGAACGTTTATTAAGACTGCTGAACGACTTGCTTGATCTGTCCAAACTGGAAGCGGGAAAAATGACTTTCAAGATGGAACCCAATGGTCTGCCGGAGGTGACGCGACAGGTTCTGACAGATATTCAACCGTTGATTGACGAGAAACAGCTCAACATACATCTTGAGGCTTCTGACAATCTGCCCGGTTGTCTGTTTGACAGAGATCGAATGTCCCAAGTCATTCGGAATTTAATTTCCAATGCCATCAAGGTCTCGTTGCTGGAAACTAATATCTGGATCAACATTGTGGAAAAAAGCATGGAAAACGTGCTTGAATTCATGATCCGGGATGAGGGACCCGGTATTCCGGAAGGTGAACTGGAAGCCGTGTTTGATAAATTTGTCCAGAGCAGTCAAACAATCGCTAAAGGCGGTGGAACAGGGTTGGGACTTTCAATTTCGAGAGAAATTCTGGAGGCCCATCAGGGCAAAATATGGGCACAAAACGCACCGGAACAGGGGGCAGTCTTCATTTTCAGATTGCCGATTCAGGAGACCCTCTCCCTGAAAATGCAACTGGCAACTAACGCCTATGAGGACAAATTCTGAAACCGGAACCGTAAATGCAGTCCCAAACGGATTGTTTCAGCGCACAACAGTGGAATGAAATGGAGGTAGGCGGACATTGGCTGTGATTTTTCCTTGAGGAGCATGTGAAAACACGCCAGAACCGCAATGCCATAAACACTGCGGTGCAGTGCCTTCCAGCGTTTCCCTCCCAATTTTCGTAACATGCATTGCGGACTCGTCACAGCCAGAAGTGTTAATAAAATCCATGCGGCAATCCCCACAACAATGAAAGGTTTTTGCAGATTTTCCAGCAGGGTTCCCCCCAGATTATCCAGCATATACAACGTGAGGTGCACACTTGCGTAAATCCAGCAAGCAACACCAATATCACGTTTGTGTCGAAGCAATCGTTTCGGCCAGTCAAAACGGGATAACAGCACTCGCAAAGGCGAAATCCACATCACGGCCACCAGCAGATGAACCGTGGCTTCTCCGGTTTCCAAAATCATTGTTTCCACAGGATTGGAACCGAGTCTTCCCTGAAGAATCATAACCACAATATGAAAACACGGGACACACAGAAGCAGGCGTATTTCCCATTTGAGCCACGGATCAGAAAAGACACGCCCCACCTCCATCATGCTCATTTCCTTTCAATATTGCCAAACCGGGCATTGACCTCAATCCAGGGGAAAACATGCCGATCCAGAGGAAAATCATAGATGGCCAGTTCATAGTCCCTTGGCGTTGTCACAAATTCCACTTCCTTGACCAGCGGCGACCAGTGATGGGATGACTGCGGGTAGGAGCCCATGTCGCAATTTTCCAGAACCTGAGTGTATTCATTACGGACACGGTTTGAAAAACCACGGGTTGAAACCAGTGTGACCTGTGTGTCATGCAAGGCGCCACCAGTTTGCACGGTGAGCAAATTGCTGAGAAATTCGCACGCTTCCGGCAGGATTTCCGGAAAGACCACCCCCCGGATGGTGGAGGTGGGAACCAGGCCGAGAAATTGTCCGTCCCGCGCCATTGCCAGACAGACTTCGTGAGAAACGGATTCGGCACCGCCGATGAGTTGAACAAACATTCTGGAATCCAGAATGAGCTTGAGGATTCTGAAATAGGAATCAGTCACCCATGAGGAATAAAGCCCCTGATAACGTTTGAAAAACCGTTCGCCCTTGATCATGGCATGACGGATTTTTTCATGTCCGCAGGAACCATGCGCTGAGCCATTGTGCGCGCCAAACATGAGATTCCGGCAACGAAGTCCTTTCAGCAGTTTCTGTTGCTCCGGCGTTCCACCCAGTAGCATGCTTTCGGTTGTCAGACTGTTGGCACAGCCCTGACTGTAGCCCAGAAATCCCCACGGCGTCTTTATCTTGCGAATCACCTGTTCAATTTCCTGCGCATTGTGTTCCAGGGTCCTCAAGGTTCCGGTGTTTGCGCGAATGGTGCGGATTCCCCGCTGGTTCAGGAGACGCTCGTAAACCGGACTCAGCTCTGTGCCTTTTGAACCTTCGGTGATCAGTCCCATACAACTGATGATAGTGAAATCATATTTGCCCGGAGGAGGATCTATCAGCATGCGAACCAATGGATCCGATTTGAGGTAGCCCTGCTCTTCAGGAAAATAATAGAGCACTTCAATGATCGTATCGAGAAGTGCTGATTCATTTTCAAATTCAGTTTTTTTGCTACGGACATGTAGCCAGTTACGAACTTTCTCAATATCCTGCTGATAGTTTCTCAAAACTGAAAGCACCACCAGTGCTTCATAGTTCCGTTGCCAAAAGTGTTTGAACCAGGGCAGGGTGATCACATACGGTTCCTGTTTCAACAACGACGCACAAGTCTTGAAAGCGTGTTCATAGGCCTCCTGAGCTTCACTCTTACCGGCTTCGTGAGTCATCCATTTGAGTCCGATCTGATCGGCATGCTCAATGGTTTTTCGTGCGGTATCCATTTGCGGCTTGGAGGAAGTTTTGATTTTTAACGGTCCCGGCAGGCTATGCAGGTGAACCTGCAAATGATTTTTACGAGCCAGATAGGGGGGAGCCTTGGCGAGAATCTGTTCGGCAACATCTGACACAGCTTCATAATAACTGTCACCAGCATGTTTTCCACCTGACATGAAATCCTTGAGCTCAGGCAACACAATTCCGAGACGTCGGAACAATCTTTGATAATCCGATGGTTCCACAACATGCTGATCATCCTGCTTGATCAGTGACATCAGGGTGCTGGTCAGAATTTTTGTGCTGTTCTCAGACAATTCAACCAGAATTTCCTGAAAAAATCCCGGAGGATTGCTGAGAATATAATTCACCAGCAAATGCTGATTGAGTTGAACCACCAGACTTTGCCATGGCCAGGCCAGGCCTGTGCGCAGCAGCACAGCGACCTCTTTAGGCCCTAACAGAGTTGTCCCGCCCAGCATATGTGACAGGGTATTGGTATAAATTTGTTCTGTTTCTCCCGCGGGAACAGGAATATTGCTTGCTGGTTGAAGCTTGAGAACATCCCGAAGAAAAAAACTGACAACCACAGGCAGAAACGCATAGCGAACATCACCCACACCTTCCCCGATCAGTCGAATCCGTTTTTTGATGGCCAAAACTTTCTTCATCCGGAAAAGTTCTTCTTCACGCCAGCCTTCTTTCAGCGCATTGAGAATATAGGAAATCTGCTCCATCGTGAGGTATGGTGCCAGGCTGGCAAGTTTTGCGTGAAAATGTTCAGGCATCTCCCGTTTTCCGGCAATCACCGCATAGATCTTTCTTGCGCTGGGCAAACCTTTCAGGAACGATTTATACTGATTGTCCAGAACGAGTGGCGGAATCCGGGCCAGTTCAGGTGGGGGCAACGCCTCTTCAGGTTTAAGAATATCTCCGACCCAGCGTAGAATCCTGTCAACTTCATAGTCATAAGGATGATCAGGATAAACTTCGCTGATGATGCGCTTCAGCGCGGGACGATCCATTCCCCGGCCATCTGTGACCTGTTTCAGAATGACACGCAATTGCTCAAACCATCGTTCATCATTGCTGAGAAATTTTGATAAAATCCGGGCCATGTCTTCATTGGGAATCAAATCCTTGGGATCATTGATATCATCCTTTTCCAGAATCCCGCGATATTTCTGATAATGCCGATGAAGGGTTCCCAGTCGTTCCGCCCAGGATTCAGAAAAATGTTTGAGAAGTCCCAACACATGATTCACGGCTTTGTCTGAGTTGATCACATCCACCAGTTTTGAGCCATCTTTCTGTGGATTGAGCAGGTCATTCAACAGCCTGGCATTGAACACACCGGAATCATCGCCAGTGAGAGTGAAATATCCCAGATCATTCACCTGTAATTGGAGGTGTCCCTGTCGTTTACGGGACAAAAACAGATCGGAACGTCCAAGGGGGGAAACCAATACAGGACTTTTTCCATGCATGTTCCATTGAATCCCGATGTTCGTTTTACCAAGACCGGAAATGTCCAGATCGCCTTCTGAAACCTCACCTTCAAACGACATTTTTTCAGGCCATTCGATCCGTTTTTCACCGAGAACCATCCGACAGTCTGAGGTTTCAAGATGGATCGAGGAGTTTTTAATCAAAAATTTGGGCACCGGAGCCGCTGAATCAAGTTCGGCCTTCAGTTTCAAAACAAAGTGGGCATCGATCCAGTGTTCCAGCGGATCATCAATCATGAGCTCTGGAATCGACGCAATGAATGTTTTGCCGGTCAATTGAAGCTCGCCCGATGCTTCCAGTTCCAGATTGAGTTTTTTAGACGTCCATTGGGCGTGGCCTTCAAATTTGCCATGATGGATGGTGTTTTCCCACAAGATCTGGGAACTTTCCAACGTGGCCGGACTTGCGGTGTTCATGCTGCCACTGAAAGCGAACTGTCCCTCCGGAGAGGTTGGCTTCCAGTCTGGCGGAATGGTCATGTTTCCAGACCCCTTGAGTTCCATGCTCGGGAGATACAACGGCAGAATGATTTGCCCGGTGATCGCGGGATGCCTGAGTTGTGCTTCCATACGAAGCGGACTGAGAGTGAAACCCTGACTGAGTTGCATCTTGAATTCTGGCACAGGCGCGGGCCATTCCCTGGCGAATTCCGGCTTTTCCCATATTTTGGCAATCAAGGCTCCGGGATGGATTTTTCCAGACATGTCACAGGGTTTGGGAACGTTGCCTCGTGACGAAACATCCGCCCGGGCGTTGAAAGTGAAATAATCGTTCTGGCGTTGCAGTTTCATTGAACCCTGCAATTCCATCCAGTCCCGACCTTCCACATTGCAGGACAGGATGCTGTTGAGAATGAGTTCCATCCGGGTGGTGATCAACGGAAGATAGCCTCTCATGGAAAAAGACGCGTTCAAGCCAGCCAGTGTGTCCGAGATTTTCAGGGCCAGATCATGGGTCGGGACGTTTTGTGTCAGCATGTTGGCCGATGCCAGCGGATTGGAGGACAGCAATTTTTCCAACGAAGCGTGCAGGGTTGGCAAAACAGCAGAAGGCAACAAAAACTTGATGAAGGGAAAGGAGATCGCGTCAAAATAGCGAATCATTCCGGTAAACTTGAATTGCAAATGATGTTCACGTTTCTTCCAGACATTTTTTGCCTGGATTTCACTCAGTTTGACCGTGGCCAGATGCTCCGCTTTTTCAGCAAGCATGGTGGCGAGTTGATCCATGTCATCCGTCAAATTTTCTGAATCCGGCACATTCTTGAGAAATTTCCGGATCATCGACTTCATGGTCGTTGCCATTACAGGATTCTTCATCCATGGCAGTTGCGCCAGCAGATGCCCGATAAATTCCTGAAGTTGCTTGTCACGGAATACATGGTTGATCTCTCTGAGGGCCACTACAATATTTTCCAGGCCCAGAGGCGGTGTGATTTTTATGCGAAGATTTGTGATCACGGATTCTCCGGTGGGCTCCGCGGTGTTGATTTCCACATGTCCATTGAGGGTGCAATTTTCTTCAATTCTGATGATACACGGCATTCCGGTAGATAAGGGCATTTCATAGAGTCCGGGCACAAGCTCTGCCGTGAAATCCACGATCCCTTTTTCCACCAGTTCCGCTTCATTTTTTTCCAGAACAAGTTCCAGCGATTCCGGCAGTTTGAGGGGTTCAAAGATTCCCGAGTTTTTGTTCAGATTGATGGTTCGTTGCACTCTCACAGATCCTCCTTGTAATATTGTTGATACTCCTCATATACATGCGGAAAAGAACGATAGATTTCCAGAAAAAATTTAAAGGAAGCCATTTTTAACCAGGAATAAATCGGAGTAGCCGATAAACTCGCAAGAAACAGTCTGAGCCAGAAATTTTCAACCAGTAGCAGTACGAGCAACGGAATCAACGCTACAAAAATCAATTCAACCACCACCCGGATCAGAAAAAACACCCAGGATTTCCAGAAAACCTGCCAGTTGAGAAATAATTGAAAAAACAGATGCAGTTTCTCCGGAAAACTGCCTCTGGAAATAACCGCAAGTTTCGATGAAAAGGAGAAACCGGCCATTAACAGCGGTATTGCCAAAAACAGAAATCCTCCTAAAAACAACAACCAATAGGGGGAACCGGAGTGATTCCATCCCAACCAGCTCACACCAAACCCTAGAAGTGACCACAACACAACCACGCCACAGATGGCGCTCACCGCAATGGCATCCCAGGCCATCTGTTGCCAGCGCAGATAAGTCAGTGAACCCAGCAATCCGAATTTTTCACGTTCATGGCGATGCATCCTGCGCATGTCACTCGAAGGCCACATCGAGATAATTTGTTTGAGAAAAAAAAGGCCTAAGCCAACCGCCAGTGTTCGGGAATCTGTCAGCAGATTGAAGATCGCTCCCGGAAGTTCATCAAACACATACGGAGCCGCATTGATTCCAAGCGCCTTGAAATCTGGAAGATTCAGCGAGGAACGATCAATTTTGACATAAATCTTCAGGACGCGATCAGCAATGATGAGCAAAAAAACAAGCAGAAAGAACGATTTGTATTTGAACAAGTCCTTGACGGAATTGAATAGAAGAAGGTTAAACCATTGCCGCATCAGGCGATCTCCCAGTGTTGAGGAATTAATGTTCAGGCGCGAATATTCCGCGAAATGACAAAAGTTGTACTCTTGATCATCGGGGCCGGGTCAGACACGGATCGTTCGTCTGTACTACCGATGATATGGATCTATGACATTCAAAATCGTCCAGAGCAAGACACATCAGGGGATAATTTATCGGATCTCCACGGATTTCTTGTTGGAAAGCGTAAGTACCCCATCAAAAGTTTTTTAACAATAATTTGGTTCCTGACGTCTCTTCCAAGTCTGTTAAGTTAAGCCCTGTGAAGTCACTGGCACCAATTCCCCCTTGGTTTAAGGGGGTTAGGGGGATGTTATTCTGATCGCTAAATCCCCCATGCCCCCTTTGAAAAGGGGGATTTTATCGCAGGTAATTTCTTAACAGACTTGCACCAGAGGTAGGGAACCAGAAAAAAGGGTTAAAGATTTATGGTCGTGAACGGGAGGCTTTGCAAAATAATCATGGACATTGTGCTGATGGATTCGTTATGAATCTTTTATACCGCAAACATGAATCCAAATAAAAATTCAATCCTGCTGTCATTTTAAAGGGCGCCTATGAAAATCCTGAATCTGTTCATACTTTGTCTGCTGATTGTTACACCAGCCAGTTCTCTTTATGCGGATATCGATCCTCGTGAAGGCTGTGACTCCTGTCTGTTCAAAATCAATTCTCTGGAACAACCGTATGATCTTACAGGAAAATGGCTGTTTTCACGCAAGGATCGTGAGCAAAACAAGGCTGTGACTCTGGACACCTCTGACTGGGAATTGATCAATGCTCCCGGCCCCTGGATGTGGGTTGAATTGGGAAAAACGTTCACGGTGGGGTGGTACCGCGGCGTGTTTGAATTTTCCCCTGAAATGATGGGACAGAAAGTGGTTGTGTTCATGGACACCTATCTGAGCCGTACTCAAATTTATCTGGATGGCAACATGATCTTCCAACGTCCGGATCTGGATCATTTTCAGTCGTATTATCCCATTCAATCCATTCCCGCTGTATTTACGATCACGAAAACAAGGCATGTTTTTACCTTCAGGGTTCAAACCTACATGATGACCGGCACCTATCAACTCCCGTTGAAAATTCAGAAATTTGATGCCGGGGCCTATCGTGCGTTGGGGTCCAGTCAACTCTGGGGCGGGGGCGGACAGATCCGTTTGGTGTCTGCTTATTTTTGTTTGGCGTTTGGTCTGTTTTTTCTGCTGGTTTATTTCAAAACCAGAGAATTGCTCTACCTGCTGGCATCTCTGCTCGCCATGATAACTTTTCCATTCTTTGGATTTCCCGGGGAGAGCTTTATAAGAAGCTGGGGCCCCGAAGTGACTTATATCTTACACTACATGGGGCTGTATGTAGCCTACTTTATCTACCTGTTTATTCAGTATTTCACTGGCTGGCGTCCCGTGTTGAACAAATATCTGGGCATAAGCAGTCTTGTAAGCGCAGTCTTTTTTCCAGTTGTAGCCTTTGTGTACAGGGATGTCACCTTGATGCTCATAGTTCGCTATGTATGTGTTACGCTAGCCTTTACGATGGTGATATTTGCTTATTATGACCTTTGTCGAGCTTACTGGAAAAACAGAAGTGATCGGGACCTCCGCACTATTTTTGTGGGACTGTCCGTTCTCATTGTTACAGCCAGCAACGATGCGGGAATTGATTTTGGACTGTTCAGTTCTTATGGAATGTTATCAATCGGGTTTATATTTTTGATTTCCAGTCTCCTGTGGGTCGCGAGCATTCATTTTGCCGATACTTTCCAGGAAAACAAACGTCTGGTCCATGATCTGACCAATATCAATGAAAATCTTGAAGGCATTGTCGCTGACAGAACCAAAGCTCTGAGAGAGAAAACCAATGATATCCAGAGCATTTTGCAAAACATGCCTGAAGGCATATTAACGGTAACTTACGGGAACAAGATTCATCATGAATACTCGGCCTATCTGGAAAAAATTCTTGAGACCAAGGACATTGCGGAAAAGGATGTGATGGAAGTGGTGTTCCGGAATTCTTCCCTGGGCGCTGACTCTTTTGCCAGTGTGGATACGGTACTCGGCGCGTGTCTGGGCGAAGACAGCATGAACTTTCTCATGAATCAGCATTTGATGATCAGTGAACTGGAAAAGCATTTTCCGGATGGAAAGAAAAAACACCTCGAACTTTCCTGGGCTTCCATCTGTGACGATGACGACATGATTGACAAAATCATGCTCAGTATCCGGGATGTCACTGAACTTAAAAAATTGCAGAAAGAGGCCGACAGCCAGAAGAGAGAACTGGAAATGATTGGTCAGATTCTGTCCATTGATCAGGAAAAGTTTTTTGAATTCATTGCCAGTGCCGAAAATTTTCTCGATGCCAATGAAAAATTGATTCTGGAAACCAGAGAAAAAAATCATGAAATTCTGGAAACACTGTTTCGCAATATGCATACGATCAAGGGAAATGCCCGCACTTATGGACTGCTTCATATGACCAATCAGGTCCATGAAGCCGAACATGAATATGATGAGTTGCGCAAACATGAAGAAAAAATCTGGAATCCGGAGCAACTGATCGAACAGCTTCAGACCGCTCGTAAACTTTTATTGGAATACAAGGAACTCAATGAAAAGAAACTGGGACGCAAAGGACCGGGACGACGTGGTGATGGCGGGGACATGCTGACTGTTCCAAAATCCAAGATAGAAGAAGTGCTGTCCATCATTCATCAGTTGGATGTAAAAGCTGTGGATCGGGTACAGCATTCTCTGCACACCATTGAAAATACCCTGAAACGGTTTGGGACCCAGAAACTTGAAATTCTCCTTTCAGGCATTCTCAATTCACTGCCGTCACTTGCCAAAGAACTGGCAAAGGAGCAACCTGAAATTGTGATTCAGGACAAGGGCATTCTGATTAAAAAACAGGCTTTCGGGCTGATCCGTAATGCCTTCATGCATATTTTCAGGAATTCTCTGGATCATGGACTTGAAAAACCCGCGGATCGAACAGCCAGGGGGAAAACACCACAGGGCACGATTACCCTCACGCTGGAGTTGCAACAGGACCGTGTTCTGTTCCGATATAAGGATGATGGTCGGGGGCTTGCGGTTTCCCGCATCCGGCAAAAAGCGCTTGAGAATAAACTCATTGCGCCAAATGAAGTCATGAGTGCGCAGGAGGTGGCTCAACTGGTGTTCCGCTCAGGTTTTTCGACGGCAGAAAAAGTGACAGAAGTTTCAGGCAGAGGCGTTGGAATGGATGCGGTTAAAAAGTTTTTTCAGCAGGAAGGTGGCGATGTCATGATCCAGTTGCAACAGCATTCTGAAGCAGATGATTTCATCCCCTGCGAATTTCTTCTCTGGTTGCCTGAAGGTCATGTGCTTGTAACTGAAGATTCACAAAACAGTTAGGAACACTCAAAAAATAGCATAGGAAACTTTCTGGTTACGAACGTTCCGTTCGTATCCGTTCCATGACCCACCGCCGGTGGGTCAGACGCAGAGCTTCGCCTGGTGGATAACGTGCCCTACGTCCCGTGGGGCACGAGCAAACTTTTACAACTTATTCTTTTGCCATTCCTTAGGAACTTTTCAGTTGTTTAACGGAACCACTGCCCTGATGTTCCAGTATAAATATTCCCGTTCAAACAAGATAGAAAAGCATTTGACATTTACCACTTCATTCATTAGGAAGGCCCTTTGGTCGTTCCTGATCAGGAACCGCCATCAGTGTTTCAAGTGAGCGGGAAATCACAGGGGGGCCTGCGAAACGCAAACGAAAAACATTGAGGAATCATGACATTGGATGTGAAACAAATAGGAGAAAAAGTCGCTGAAAAAAGTGCGTTGCTTGGCCGGGTTCGCTCGGAAATCGGTCAGGTGATTGTAGGACAGGAATATCTGGTGGACCGGTTACTGCTGGTCATGTTGTGCAACCAGCATGTTCTCATTGAAGGGGTGCCTGGATTGGCAAAAACCCTTTCTGTCACAACCCTTGCCAAAGCAGTTCAGGCCAGTTTCCACCGAATACAATTCACGCCGGATCTCCTGCCGGCAGATGTTCTGGGAACCCAGATTTACAATCCGAAATCCGGAGATTTCCATATCCGTAAAGGTCCGGTCTTCGCCAATATTCTGCTGGCGGATGAAATCAATCGCGCACCCGCCAAAGTCCAGAGCGCCCTTCTCGAAGCCATGCAGGAACGGCAGGTAACGATTGGCGATGAAACCTTCTTTCTGCCTGATCCCTTCATGGTACTCGCTACCCAGAATCCGGTGGAGCAGGAAGGAACCTACCCCTTGCCGGAAGCTCAGGTGGACCGTTTCATGATGAAGCTCAAAGTGACCTATCCTTCCAAATCTGAAGAAAAACAGATCTTGAAACGCATGGCACGCACGGCGCCGAAAACAGCGATTCAACCCGTGATCACCCCGGAGGAAATCAAGCATCTGAGAGAATTGGCTGACGAAATTTACATGGATGACCAGATTGAGGAATACATTGTCAACATTGTGGATGCCACCCGCAATCCCGACAAATACCAACTGCATATCCGGGATCTGATCCGTTATGGCGCATCGCCGAGAGCAACTTTGTTTCTTGCCATGGCATCGAGAGCACATGCTTTGGTCCAGGGACGGGGCTATGTGACGCCTCAGGATGTGAAAGCGATTGGCATGGATGTTCTGCGACATCGTGTGATGATCAGCTATGAAGCGGAAGCTGAACAGAAAACCTCTGAAGACATCGTCAAACAGATTTTTGACGCAGTGGAAGTTCCATGATCCCCAAAGACCTGGCAAAAAAAATCCGTATCATTGAGATCTATACCCGCAAGGCCGTCAATGACATTCTGGCCGGAGAATACGAAAGCGTATTCAAGGGCCGTGGAATGGAATTTGACGAAGTCCGCGAATACGTTCCCGGCGATGAGATCCGCGACATTGACTGGAATGTAACCGCGCGCATGGGGCATCCGTTTGTCAAACGCTATGTTGAAGAACGGGAACTCACCATCATGTTTCTGGCAGATCTTTCAGCTTCGGGCAGTTTCGGCAGCCATGAAAAAACTAAAAATGAAGTCGCCGCTGAAATTTGCGCGTTGCTGGCGTTTTCCGCCATCCGGAACAATGACAAGGTGGGACTGATTGTTTTTACCAACGAGATTGAACTGTTCATTCCTCCCCGCAAGGGCGCTTCGCATGTGCTCAGACTGATTCGTGAACTGCTGGCGTTTGAACCCCGCTCACCGCTAACAGACCTGAATGTGGTCATCGACTACCTTGGACGTGTCCTTCACAAACGCTGTGTGGTGTTTCTGATTTCTGATTTCCAGACAGAGGGTTATGAAAAAAAACTGCCCATCATGGGCAAACGCCATGATGTGGTGGGAATTGCCCTTCAGGATCCTGTGGAACAAGCATTGCCTCCGGTGGGACTCATTGAACTGGAAGACGCTGAAACAGGCGAAACCCTGCTGATGGATGCCGGGGATCCTGATTTTCGAAAATGGTATGAACAACATGCCCGCCAAACCCGGGAAAAATTAAAAGAACAGTTTCAGATGATGAATATTGATCTGGCGGAGATTCAGACCGGCGATGATTATGTCAAGGATCTGATTCGCTTTTTCAGGAGTAGAAAACGACGATGAACCGTAGCAACACCTGGCTCATCCTTTTGATGGCAATGATCCTGACCGGCTGCAAATCCCCCATTTCCGGCACACCCGAACAGGCTCCGGCCCCTGACGGTCTGCAAAAAGTTTATGAACGGGGTCCTCTGCAACTCACACTCACGCTGAATAAAACCAGTCTGACAATCGCTGAAACGCTGGAACTCAATCTTGTGGCGCGTCTGTCTGAAGACCATGATATCAAATGGCCCAAATTTGGCGAAAATCTGGAAAAATTCGGAATCCGCGATTACCGGTCTCCAGCCCCCAAACTGCTGGAAAATGGCCTCATGGAATATCGAAAAACCTATGTGCTGGAGCCATTTTTATCAGGGGAATACCTCATTCCCTCCATGACCCTCTATTTCTGGAATAAAAACGAACAACCGCCACAAACCCATGAATTGTCCACCGAACCTGTCACCCTTCAGGTAGCGTCCCTCTTGCCGGAAAACATCCAGAAACAGGAACTTCGTGAAAATCTGCCTCCAGTGGAAATGCCGATTTCCCAGCAAACCTGGCTCATTGCCGGATTTGGCGCAACCTTGCTTGTGCTGGCTGGTGCCGGTGGCTGGTGGTTCTGGCGCAAGCGCAAACGTCGTGAAACCATCGTGCCGGAACGTCCGCCCCATGAAACAGCTTATGAAGCACTGGAACATCTGGTGCGGGAAAATCTGATCGAAAAAGGTGAGATCAAGGAATATTATCTGCGCCTGTCCAATATTTTGCGGCATTACATTGAAAATCGGTTCCTGATCAAGGCGCCCGAACAGACCACCGAGGAGTTTTTAACTGAATTACGCAACCATGAACGGCTTGCAGGATATCACAAGGATTTGCTGAAAAATTTTCTCAAACACTGTGATCTGGTCAAATTTGCCAAACATCAGCCTCAACAAGATGAAATCCAGCAGGCGTTCCATGCCTGCCGACAATTCATTGAGGATACACATAGAATGATAGACAAAAATGAAAACATTTGATCCAACAGCATTAATCGCGGCAATTTCACAAAAACGAAATGAATATCCATAAAAACGCATGTCCTCTTTGTGGTGGAACAAAAACCGATGGAAAAATCACATTTACTGTAGATTTAAAGGAAACACTGGTCGTTGTAAGAGATGTTCCAGCAACTATTTGTTCCTTATGTGGAAATGAATGGCTGTCAGATGACATTGCGGCTAGTTTGGAACTCATTGTCAGTGATGCTAAAACCAAAAGTCACCTTGTAGAGATTACTAATTTTCCTAGAGTCGCATGAGAGATAAACGGTCATTTGCGTCCGCATTTATAAACAGGTAAGAATGACAGAATTTGGAAATCCCTGGGCTTTGCTTTTGCTGTTACTGATACCCATGGTAATCGTGTTGCATTTGCGGTTCATGAAAACCGCCACACTCCGTTTTTCCAGCCTGCGTGGCCTGTCCAAAGGGAAACACTCGTGGAAGCAACGCTGGTTTCGATTGCCACTGGTGATCCGTGTTGTTGTGCTGGTTTTGCTGGTAATTGCCATGGCTCAACCACGGAATGGCCAGGAAAAGGTGCGGGATATCAGCCAGGGAATCGCGATCGAAATGGTGGTGGATCGTTCTGGAAGTATGCAGGCTGAGATGGATTATCAGGGACGCACCATGAATCGTCTGGAAACCGTCAAACAGGTGTTTGAGGAATTTGTGACCGGACAGGCCGGGGTGCTGGAAGGACGTCCCAATGACCTGATCGGATTGGTATCGTTTGCACGTTACGCCGACACACTCGGACCGCTGACCCTGGCGCATGGAGCGATTGCCCAACTGCTCCAGAATATCAAACTGGTAACACAACGCAATGAAGACGGCACAGCCATTGGCGATGCCATTGCGTTGGCCGCCGCCCGCTTGAAAACAGCGGAAGAAACTATCGCCAGACAACAGGACGCGGGAGACACTTCCTACCACATCAAAAGCAAAATCATCATTCTATTGACGGATGGACAAAGCAACGCTGGTAAATACGAACCCCTGGAAGCCGCGAAAATGGCAAAGGAATGGGGGATTAAAATTTACGCTATCGGCATTGGCGGCAATGAAGGCATGTTACGTCAACAGGGACTTCTGGGAAGTTTTCTGATGCAATCCGGGATTGGCGGAGTGGACAAACAAACCTTGCAAAGTCTGGCGGATACCACAGGGGGATTGTTCCGCATGGCTGAGGATGCCGAAGCGTTGATCAGCATTTACAGGGAAATTGATCAACTGGAACGTAGTGACATAGAATCCCTTCGTTATCTGGATTATCATGAATGGTTTCAGCCCTTTGCTTTGATGGCTCTGCTGTTGTTGATTGTCGAGATGTCACTGACCCATACTGTTTTTCGAAAAATTCCCTGAGGATTCGGCGTTATGGATTTCATACGATTTCAAACCATTGAATATCTCATGCTGTTGTGGGGCTTACCGCTGATCATCGCTCTGATCGTGTTTGCGGGCCGGCAACGACAACAGGCACTGGAAAAATTTGTGGATCCCAAATTGTTGCCTGTGCTCAGTCGCTCTGTAAGTCCCGGCGCACGACGCTGGAAAAACGTCCTGCTGGTATTCTGTCTGGCACTGGGCGTGATCGCCCTCGCACGACCAGCATGGAATCCTGTGCCCCAGACCATCAATCGACAGGGGCGCGATGTTGTCTTTTTGCTGGATGTTTCCAAAAGCATGCTGGCTGAAGATTTGGTACCCAACCGTTTGGAACGTTCCAAAATCGCGATTGGCGATGTGATTGAAAAACTCCAGGGCGACCGGGTGGCGTTAGTGGTATTTGCGGGAAACACCGTGGTCAAATGCCCGCTCACGCTGGATTACGGATTTTTTAAAATGGCATTGGAAGTGGTAGGTCCTGACAGTGTTTCACGAGGGGGCACCATGGTGGGCGATGCGTTGCGTACAGTTTTGACAGAAGTGTTCGATGATCAGGAAAAACAGTTCAAGGATGTGATTCTCATCACCGATGGCGAAGACCATGACAGTTTTGCGGTTGAAGCCGCAGGGAAGCTTGGTGAACGAGGCGTTCGGCTGATTACCATTGGGATTGGCGATGAAAACCAGGGTCAGCGGATCCCTCTCACCAACGAGCAGGGACAAAAAACATTTTTGACCTACAAAGGGGCTGAAGTCTGGTCCAAACTGAATGGGGCAATGCTCAGGGACATGGTCAACGCCACACCCGGCGGGCGATACCTGAATGTGGCCACCGGGAACATTGATCTCGGTGAAGTCTATCTGAATCTGATTGTGACCGCTGATAAAAAAGCACTGGAATCGCAGACCATCAAACGCTATGAAGAAAAATTTCATATTTTTCTGGGATTGATGTTTCTGTTGCTATGCGCTGAATTGCTCTGGAGTGAACGCAAACCTTCCCGCCAAAAAATCAGGTTTTTTGAAAAGTGGAGACACAAGGAATAATCATGAAAAATAGTGGAATCATTTTGTACAGGAGTTAAAACCATGAACTCAATAACAGAACAAATTCTTCATGATTTGAATGAATTGCTAATCCAATACCAGATTCGATCTTGAACTTATAAAACCTGTAATGTACTATATTCTGTACTTAATTCATTACTTCCAAAAGGCTTTATGGAAACGCTCAATATTTCGGATACCCGAACCAAACTCTCACAAATCGTGAACAACAAAATCACGGTGGAAATTACCAATGCAAAAGAGAGTTCCGTGATTATACCCAAAAAAAATTATAAAGAGATGGAAAAAAGGCTGGTTGAATTGGAAGCTCAGGCGGTACTAAACAGAAACGAATCTTCAACCTCTCTGGATGAAATTGAAAGAGAAGTGGCTCGTAGGATACATGCTCATTAGAAAACCTCCTGAAGTTAAAGACTCCCAAAAAGAAATTCTTTATCAATTGGCTGATGATAATCTTGAACTTTGTCTTCAAATCATCGGGACAATAAAACTAATTGATAAAAATCCTGGTCTGGGAGAGTTGGCCTTATCACCAAATCTGCGTTACTACACAGATGATGACCAGAAGTTCAGAATCACCTATGTTGTCTTTCCTGATTATATCCTTGTCACTGTTATCAAATTGCTGACTTAGAAATGACAAAAGAATAAGTATTAAAGTTTGCTCGTGCCCTACGTCTCGCGGGGCACGTTATCCCTCAGGCGAAGCTCTGCTTTGCACCCACCGGAGGTGGGTCATGGAACGGTTAATAATCATGAAAAAGAATGGAATCATTTTGTACAGGAGTTAAAACCATGAACTCGATAACAGAACAAATTCTTCATGATGTGAATGAATTGCCTGTAGATATGCAGTCTGAAACCCTTGATTTCATCAAGTTTCTAAAAATGAAATTGGAACGACAACAGGTCGTCGGCAATAAGTCGGAAATTGAAAAAAACCAGCGAAAACAAGCGATAGGAAAAATTTTGGAACGCATGGCCCAAAGAAACGCATTGGCTGAAATCAAGGACCCTGTGGCATGGCAGAAGAAACTCAGGGAAGATCGCTCACTCCCGGGGCGGGAGGACTGATGTTACTTGACAGTAATATTATTATTTATGCAATACAGCCTGAGTTCTCGAGATTGCGTCAATGGATTGCCAACAATGAACTGGCAATTTCGGAAATAAGTTTGCTGGAAGTACTCGGTTATCACAAATTAACTCAACAGGATAAACTGGATTTGACAGAGTTGTTTGATTGGAATCGTGTTTTGCCAGTGTCACGACGGGTGATTGATTTTGCCATAACATTACGTCAACAACGCAAAATGTCACTGGGTGATGCTCTGATTGCAGCAACCGCTATGATTCATGACCTGACATTGGTTACAAGAAATACCAAAGATTTTGAATGGATACAGAATTTGAAATTATTAAATCCGTTTGAACAGGAGTGAAACGTGATTAAAAAGAATATTCATATATCACTGGTTGCGCTGGGCTTATTTCTGCTGGGAAGCAACGTGCATGCGGAATCGGCGCGGTCCCTGATTTCACAAGGGAACCAGGCTTATCATCTCGGGCAGTATGACCAGGCGATTGAAGCGTATGACAAAGCTCTGGAGGCCGAACCGGATTCGCCCTATGCCCTGTATAACAAAGGCAACGCACTTTACAAAAAAGGCGAGTATGACAAGGCTGTGGACGTTTTTGAACAGGCGGCCCTGAAAAGTAAAAATTCTGAACTGGAAGCACACAGCCATTTCAATCTGGGCAATGCCGCCGTGAAGGAAAGCGAGAAGTTGGGACAAACCGACGGTTCCAAAAGTCTGGATCGACTCAAACAGGCCATAGACCATTATCAGCAGGCGCTTGCCATGAATCCTGAATTGAAAGACGCGGGATATAATCTGGAACTGAGCCGTCAACGGCTGAAATTTCTGCTGGATGAAATTCAGAAACAAAAAGAAGCCGCTCAAAAACAGCAGGAACATCAAAAGGAAGTGGCCAATCAACTGGAACAACTGGCAGGTCAGCAGGAACAACTCCAGCAAGACACCGCACAATCGTTCCAGGATCACAAAACTCCAGAAAACATGGATGATCTGAAAAACCGTCAGCAACAACTTCAGGATCAAACCGGAGAAGTGATGAACGACATCACCCAACAGCCAGTGCCCGGACAGGAAAAAATTCAGGAACAATTGCAACAGGCTCAGGAACATCAGGCGAACGCCTCTCAGCAAATGGAACAAGGCGATGCCCAAGCCACCCAACAGGCCCAGGAACAGGCGGCTGATTCCTTGAAAAACGCCTTGGCGGCCTTGAAAGAGCAACAACAACAGGATCAGAAAAATCAGCAGTCAGAGGACGGTGAACAACAAAACCAGCAACAAACCGCAGGTTCTCAGAATCAGCAGGGTGAGCAGGGACAAGAGGGTCAGCAACAGGCCGCACAGGCCGTCAATGAGGATGGACAACAACCCAATGCGGATCAACAGCAGAAACCGAAAGGCGTGATTGCGGGCATGTCGCCCGGGGATATTCTCAAGGAGGAACAACACAACCGGGAACAGCGGCAGATTCAACAGGCCTCACGATATTCAGAGGTGGATAAGGATTGGTAATGGTAAAAAGAAATTTTGTTTTTTTATTCGTGGTTTTAAGTCAGGCATTGCTGTGGGGAACCATAAGCCTTGCTCAAAGTCCAATTTCGGCCAGAATCGCCTTGGAAAGCCAGGAAGTCTATCTGGGTGCGTCTTTTGTCATGCAGATTCAGGTCGAAGGCGCGGAATCGCCTGACAAACCGGATTTATCCATGATTCAGGATTTTGCGGTTCTGGAGAAAGGAGGACAGCAGAACAGTCGTTCCTCAGTGACCATCATCAATGGACGGATGGTGCGGGATGACCATCATGGTTATATTTTTTCCTATGAACTGGTTCCTAAAAAACTGGGCGTGCTGATTCTCCCAGCCCTCAAGGTCACAGCCAATGGACAAACGGTTTGGACAGACGCGGTAAGAATCAAGGTCATCAAACCTGCCACGACCGATGAATTCAAGCTGTTCATGGAATTGTCGGATCATGTTGTGTATGTGGGACAACCGGTCACACTGACCATGAGTTGGTACATCTCAAAAAATGTCAATGAATTCAACTTTTTTGTGCCGGTTCTGGAACAACCTGAATTCAAGACCGCTGATCTTCCACTTCCGGCGGATCTGGCGAATAACAAGGCCTATCTTGAAATTCCGCTGGGATCCGACCGTGCTCTTGGCAAGAAAACCACCGAATCACTGAACGGCAAGGAATATCTGGTGGTGCGCTTCAAAAAAATTCTGTTTCCCAAACAGACTGGTGAAATCCACTTACCTCAAAGCACCGTGGCGTTCAATGCGGTGATGGGACTCCAAAATCAAACACGACGAAATCAATTTGACCGTTTTTTTAATGATGATTTTTTTGGAAACAGCCTGTTCAATCAACAACGGGAAGTGGTTAAAAAATTTGTGGTAGCCTCCAATGAATCTGTATTGAAGGTGAAACCACTACCTGTTGAGGGACGACCGGATGTATTTACCGATCTGGTCGGGCAATATTCCATGCAGGCGGAAGCCTCGGTGACGGAAGTCCAGACCGGTGATCCGATCACACTGACCTTGCGGGTTTCCGGTCCTGATTTTCTGGACAATGTGGAGTTGCCTCCGCTGAACCAGTTTCCACCACTCAGCCAGAATTTTAAAATCCCTGCGGAAATGTCACCTGGAAAAATTGAAGGCAAACACAAGGTTTTCACCCAGACCATTCGCCCCCTGAATGCCCGCGTGAAAGAAATTCCGGCAATTCCCCTGCCCTATTTTGATTCCGCAAAAGGTTCCTGGGAAACCGCCTGGACCCAACCCATTCCCCTGAAAGTTGCTGAAGCCAGAACCATCACCGCCAAAGACGCGGAAGGCGTGGCGCTGATGGTTCAACCTGAACAAAAAGTACTGGAAACACAAGACTCAGGAATTGCTTACAATTATGAAGATTTGTCTGTGCTGGAAAACCAGGCGTTTTATCCTTCTGTATGGCTCCGTTCACCGGTTTGGATGGGACTTCTGGCTGGAATGCCGTTGCTGTATGTTGCGTTGCTGGGATGGACTCGCTGGCGACTCAACAATGATTCGGGACAGGAAAAACGACAACTCCGTCAGGCTGGAAATGTGTTTTTCAAAACCCTCAAATCGCTGTCTCCCGAATCTGCTGAATTTTCTCGTGATTTGCTCAACGCACTGCGCCAATACCTGGGGTCCAAGTTAAAACTCAAGGCCCAGGCCCTGACCATTTCTGATGTAACCCAACCCTTGCAGGATCGCGGAATTTCAGAGGACTTGCTGAACCAGACACGGCAGATGTTTGAACAATGCGAAGCCTTGCGCTATGGGGGTTCACTTTCAGCCAGCAACGCGACCCAGTTGATGGATTCCGCAAAAAATCTGGTTCAGGAACTGGAAAAGAAAGGAAAATGGTCATGAAATCCACAGTTTATTTGTTTATTTGTTTATGGATGCTTGGTTCGTCAGCGGCCATTGCCTCCACTTTGACTGAGGAAACACGGCAGGACCTGTTCAGTCAGGCCAAGGATTACTTCCGACAGGCCAATGAATTGCGTGCGTCCTCCCCACAACAGGCTGGTGAACTTTATCAAAAAGCCTTGTTGCGATTTGAACGACTCGTTCGTGACGGTGGAATTGAAAATGGAAAATTGTATTACAACATCGGCAACACCTGGTTCATGATGGGCCAACTGGGAGAAGCGATCCTTAATTATCGACGTGCACTGCGTTACGTTCCGCATGATGCCAATCTCCGGCAAAATCTGGAATACGCAAGGTCCCAACGCAAGGATCAATTTGAAGAGCAAGCACAGGAACAGGTCATGAAAATACTGCTGTTCTGGCATTACGATTTTTCGCTCAAAACACGTTTTCTGGTATTTATGAGCTTCTTTGGGCTATTCTGGCTGGGACTGATCGTGCGTTTGTTTCAGCGGGAGTGGGTTCCACCCTGGGGGCTGTTTTTGACATCGTTGACAGCCATCCTGCTTTTGGGATCGCTGATGGTCAGTGAATGGCATGACCATCAAAATCCAGCCGGAGTGATCACCGAAACAGAAGTGATTGCCAGAAAAGGGGATGGTCAGTCCTATCAACCCGGTTTTAGGGAACCTTTGCATGAAGGCACCGAATTTTCCTTGCTGGATTCCCGCAACGGCTGGTTGCATATTCAGCTTCCCGATGGACGTGAAAGCTGGATTCCCGAAGCAACCGCCGGGTTGATCCATTCAATAGAACCTCCAGTATCGAATATTGAATGAGGCGCACACTCAGGGTCCATAAAGTAATCACCGGTACATAATCGTGTGTGATGTTCGTTGTTTGTCATTCCGGGTGAAGACCCATCTAGGGGCACGGGCGAGGCAGTTAAGTTAAGGAAAATCCCCCGTCCGCTATCGCGGCCACCTCCTTTATGTACGCTTAACTTTGGACACATTTTTTTGTTCAAAGATAAGGTTGATAAAGAAGAGTGTACAGATTCATCATCAAACGAAAACAGCTCCTAAAAACGGCTATCAACGTAAGCCGATACACTTTATAAATTCAATGGATTAGAAAAAATTCTTTTTTGAGAATTTCGAGATAAAGGCAAATCCCCCATCTGATCCACCAACCAGGAAAACAAATCAGGAAAT
>JADFZZ010000021.1 GCA_015232315.1 SAR324 cluster bacterium
TTGGCTTTGTATCTTTTTCGTAAAATAAAGGTTAACAACATGCGACAAACCCTGGAATCCTTTGCTGATTTACCGGAGATGTTCAAAAAATTCTTAAAGCAAGTTAATTTTTTATGAGAAAGCCGTGCATAGAACACAGGGTGGCACAGCTTTAAAACATTCCCAGAGGCGGGATTTCTTCAGGATCAATATAAACATCCAAGACGGTTGGTCCCTGATGGGAATAAATCGCCTGATAATCCAACTGTTCCAAATCTTCAGGCCGGTGAATGGAATACCCCACAGCACCCATGGCTTTGGCCATGAGACTGAAATCCACAGGCGGCAGAGCAAACTCAAGGGACTCTGTTCCTGTCTGGCGATGTCGATGTTTAACCATTCCGTAAGAGCGGTCATTCAGGATGACGAAAATCACGGGCAAGCGCTCTGCGACGGCGACAGTGATTTCTTGTCCATTCATCAGGAAACAGCCATCTCCCGTCAAACACAGGACCGGAGTTTTAGGCGGAACGCCAAACGCGGTTCCAACCGCGCTCCCAATTCCCCATCCCATGGCCGCGGTTTCCACGGATAAACGATAATTCTCAGGATGTGGCGGAAATAAATAATGGATGGTCCAGGCCAGCCAATTGCCAATATCCACCAGAAATCGGGTTTCCGGCGGAAAATTTTGTAACAGCTTACGAATCAAAAATTGAGGTTTGACAACAGCGGAGTCTGAAGCTTGATAGCTTTCAGGCTCTTTTACCTCAATCTGAGGAGGCAGGTAATCCCCATGGCGCTCAGGAGAAGGAACGTTCGTGTTCAATTTTGTGGTCGAAAGTGGGCTTTTCCCACTATGCCGCAACGTATCAAGGCGTGTCACTAAATCCTGAAAGATCGTTTTGATGCTCCCCTGAACATGCAAACGTGCCATAGGAGAGCGTACAAAGTACGTGCTGTCAAAGTGAATATGGATCAATTTATCATTCAATAACGCTGTATCCCACGCTGAAGTTTCCCACTGTCCCAAAGAGGTTCCCACGGCAAGAATCAAATCGACAGATTCATCCGCCAAAACCCGGCGGGCGGTTTCATGACCCGCGAAGCCAAATACTCCACAGGCTAAAGGATGATAAGGATTGATCCAGGTTTTGCCTCCCTGTGTTGTCAACACAGGCGCGTTGATCCGTTCCGCAAAAGCCATGATTTCCTGACTGGCGCCAGCACATCCTTGTCCTACGAACAGGACGATTCGTTTGCCTTGTGTGAATCCGTCGCTCACTATTTGATAAAGAGAATCCAGCGCGGCCAAATCGACAGAAGAGGAGGGGACTGACAATAGCTGTGAAAAATTCGGATAGGAACATTTTTCAGGAGCCGGAGCACGAAAAATATCAACGGGTATACTGATATGGGCAGGCCCCCGGGGGGATTGCAAGGCCCTTGTCAAGGCAGTCGTTAATTTGTGTTCCAGTTGCCGGGGATGTGTCACAATCGTGTTGTAACGGGTACATTTTCCCAACATCGCGGAGGTGTCCATAATATCCGGTGAGGATTCCTGAAATGCCGCTTGACCAAAACGAGGCAACAGGGTTTGGGCGGTAATGACCAGCAACGGATCATGATCGGCATAAGCCGCGGCAACGCCGGTGATTAAATTGGTCGCCCCGGGACCGGTTGTCGCACAGCAAACGCCAAGTTTACCCGTTTCACGGGAATAGCCCGCCGCCATAAAAGCGGCACCGGTCTCATGCCGACTGAGGATAGCTCGAATGCCGCCCCGTCTCTCACTACGAGCCAGGGCTTCATAAAAAGCGGAATTGTGTCCTCCCGGTACGCCAAAGACATATTCCACGCCAAACTGTTCCAGGTAGTCAATGATGAGATCACTTAGGGTTCTTGGCTCAGAAGAGACGGATGTCACCATTTTATGTTTCCTTTTCCGTGAGTGAATTGAGTAATTTCAGGTTGTTTTTTCCCGGGGTTTGTAACAAGGGTCGCATTGAATTCCCCGCCGCGAGCAGTAAACCCGTCAAATTCAGGAAAATAACCTGAGAAATTCCAAAACCCATTAAAAAGACACCACATAAGCCAAGAAGCGCGGGAGTGAGCATAATCGCGAACGTTGTGTTCATATTGGAATGAAATTCATCGGCAATCTTGAATACGAGTTCCAGATGATGTAACCCGCTATCCAATAAAATAATCTGCGCTGTGTCTGTGGCAATGGTAGAGGCGCCGCGCATGGAGATCGAAACTTGTGCTTTTTTCAGTGCGATTGAATCATTAATGCCGTCTCCGATATAACAGATAAAATGACCTTCCTTTTGCAGTTGTTCAATAAGATCCGCTTTCTTTTCCGGCAGGCACTGCGCAAAATAGTGATCAATTCCCAGTTCCCGCGCTAATTTTTTCGTGGGAATTTCATGATCACCCGAGATAATATACATGGATTTGATATTCTTGCGTCGTTTGAGTTGACGGATCACTTTTCTTGCTTCCTCACGTATTGTTGTCAGCAGTTCAATTCCCCCTATGACCTGGTGATCCACAGCGACCATGACCAGGGAATCGCCTTCTTCATGACTGATTTGCTGTTGTTTCGCCAAAATTCCGGGAATGGTCATACCGGACATTTCCATAAACCGTTGACTGCCCACATGCACCGTTTTTCCATCCACAACCACAAGGACTCCATAACCAGCCTTGAACTGACTTTCATCGAAGGACGGTATGCTTAACTGGCGTTTTTTAACCTCTTTCAGAATGGCTTTAGCCAGGGGATGGGTTTGTTTGGATTCAGCGGCACCGGCATAAACCAGCACCTCCTCTTCGCTGAAATGCGAGCAACAATGAATCTGGCCGATATGCGGCTGTTCCTCAGTCAAGGTGCCTGTTTTATCAAACACGATCGTATCCACCTGTTGCAGTAACTCAAAAGTGCGTCCATCCTTAATCAGAATTCCCTGCTGGGATGCAATGTTGGTATAATTCAGGATGGTTGTAGGGGCAATGACCATCATTTTATTTTTGGGGTGCGTATAAATGACAGCGAGCGCGCCACTGAAGCCAACGATCGGTAAGGCAACCCCTCCGGCGATTAAGGCGGGTTTCACCAAATTATCCGAAAGGGTTTGCGCTCGTAATTGCTGTGTTGATTTATAGTCAATGGTATTGTTCAGAATATTGGTGATTTTTGCCACGGTACAATCCTGACCGGCTTTTTCCACTTTAATATAGATTTTCCCTGATAAAATAACTGTTGCCGCAAAAACTCCATCTCCCTGTTCTTTTTCAATGGGCCGTGCCTCGCCTGTCAGAATATGTTCATCAATGCTCGCGATGCCCTCAACAATAATCCCATCCGCGGGAATCACTTCACCTGCCTGAACCACGACAATATCATCCACACCAAGATCGTTGAACGGTATTTCAGTTTCAACCTGATTCACCACAATCCAGACTTTTTCGGGCTGTTGATAAACAACATCGAACAATGCCTGTTTGGATGTTTGAACCACTTTTTCCATAAGCCTCATTGCGGCCCTGATGACAACAAGAATCAGGCTTGCCGCAAAAAATTTTCCTGTGATGACACATCCCGCGATGGTAATACTCATGAGTGTGCTGACATGGACTTTTTTCTGTTTGATCAGTTCATAGCTTTTTTTGAAGGTCTCCTGACTGGCGTACATAATGAAAGGAAGACTGAGCACGGCAACACCAGGGTAGACAAACCCGGCAAGGCAAAGTCCAAAGGCGGACCAGATCGCCAGAAAGTCATACATTTTTTTCTTTTCAGCATTTTTATGGATCAGCTCATACTTTGTCTCTGATTTTTGAATTTGTTGAGAATCCTCTTTAAACATTTGCGTGACTTTATCCTGAATGCCGGTTTTGATTTCAGGCGAGTCATTCGTTTTGACAGGAAGTTCACCTTCCTCCATACTTTTTATGTATTCCTGATAACCCACATATAAGATTCCGCCCAAAGCGATCGCTTCAAAAATCATAATTCTCCTTTGTGAATATACCCGCTCTTGTGAAAATATGAAAAATAGGTGGACAGCAAATTCACATCCAGGGGGGGGCAATGAATACCGGAACCCGCTAACCCTTCCTGCGTGAGGCCATCTTGAAATCGGGGTTTGTTTTCAGAAAAAAAAGCTGAGAGTCTAAGCATCAGCAATATTCGGGAATATAGCTCCTCTTTCGGCTTGGCTGAAGCACGTTTTTTTAATTGGACGGTCCAATCTTTTTCGCTGACTTCTTCCAGTGAATAACCCAGAGTCCGTACATGTTCAAAAAATACTTTCCAGGAAATGGACTGCGCGTTCAATAAATGAAATACCTTTCCAAACGATTCCTGTTGGTTTGATAAACGACAGATGGCCTGACTGATATAGTCCACAGGCGCAACATTGACTTCGACATCCGCGATAGGAAAGGTGCCCATTTGAATACAGCTTTTCAGCAGACCACACAAGGAATCATTGAGATTCCCCATAATCCCGGTTTGAGTATGTCCCCAGACTCTTCCGACTCGATGAAGGGTGGCAGGCAACCCTCTCTTTTGCGCGGTCAATACCAGTTGTTCCGCAACCCATTTACTTTGTCGGTAGCCACCACTCAAAGTTTTTCCATCAGGAATAGCCGTTTCAGTGATATCCGCGTTATGGTGAGCAGGACTGAAAAATACGGCAATACTGGAAATGAAATGAACCGGTTTTGTTTGGGTCATGCCTGCTAAACGAAGCACTTCCTGTGTGCCCAGCACATTTGGCTTTTTCAAATCAGCGTAAGGACGCGCCGCGTTCACTTGCGCGCCATTATGATAAATCACCTCAATACAACGGGATAAATCACCAAACTGAGATTCTGAAAGCCCTAAGAAGGGTTGAGACAAATCCCCAACGACAGGAATGATCCGGGAATGGTACCTCTCGTTCCACAGTTGGTAAAACTGCAACTGCCTGGTTAAACGCTGTTTTCCTTCGTCAGAATCACGACAACGAACCAGACAATAAATATCGGCCTGTGTTTCATTGAGGAGCACCTGCAACAAATAGGCGCCAATAAAACCTGAAGCACCTGTCAAAAAAACCGAAGGGGGATTCTGCCAGTTTTTGGCTAAAGGCCCTTGAAACTGAATGTTGGTGTCTAAAACAGCTTCCGTTTCCAAATCGATCATGCGATTCCGGTCATGGAACGTTTCACCTGAGCGATGCTGGATTCCAAAGTGGCGACCAACTCATCACATTCACTCTCTGTAATGACAAATGGGGGGGAAATCAATATGTGATCCCCATCCTTGCCTGTTCCTGTACCAAACCGACCTCTGAGAATCAGCCCGTTATCGAGAGCTTTCTGAACCACTTGTTCGGTGAGTTTCATGGAACGGGGAAACGGTTGATGCGTTGTTTGATCCTGAACAAATTCAATCCCGATCAGCAGACCCTTACCACGGACATTACCAATGAGAGGCTCTCGCCCAGCCAGTTTTTCCAGTTCTTTTTTCAGATAAAGCCCCATGGAGGCGCAACGCTCAATCAGATTATGTCGCACGATGTAGTTCTGAACAGCCAGGGCCGTGGCACAACTGACAGGATGTCCGGAGTAGGTTACCCAGGCGGGAATGGTATCTTTATTGTTTTTAACAAATAGTTCCCATATCCGTTTATGCACAATAGTGGCTCCAATGGGTGCGTAACCACTGCTCAGGCCTTTTGCGCCTGTAATGATATCGGGGATTGCGTTCCAGTGTTCAATGCCAAAATTTTTGCCCGTTCGTCCAAATCCGGTAACCACTTCTTCGGAAATAAACAAAACATCGTATTGATCACAGATTTCCCTGATTCTTTCATAATACCCAGGAGGCGGGACAATCCCGCTCCCTGCTCCGCCAATAATCGGTTCAGCGATAAAAGCGGCGACCGTGTCGGGGCCTTCCTTTTCGATCGTGGTTGCCAATTCATCAGCACAGGCGAGAGCACAATCCGGGTGGGTGAGTTGAAACGGACACTGATAACAATGAGGGGCGTGAATATGCGGAAAATTCAACTCGTAAGGCGCCATCACATCCCGTTGCACAAACACGCTCCCGGACATGGATAAGGCCGCGACCGTCCGTCCGTGATAACTATGCCAACGGCCAATGATCTTCCATTTTTGGCTATTTCCCTGTTCAATATGATAGTGTCTGGCGATCAGCAGTGCGAGTTCATTCGCGACGGAGCCACCCGTGGCAAAAGCCACCCGATCCATGCCTTCCGGAGCCATGTCAATAATGACATCCGCAAGCTGTTCCTGCGATTCGTGGGCAAATTGCATTTTGTTCACAAACGCGATTTTACGTGATTGCTCCGCCATGGCCTCCGCGATTTCAGGAACACCATGTCCAATGGAAACCACATGGGTTCCGCCAATACCATCCAGATAACGTTTGCCATCGGTGTCATAAATATAAACGCCTTCACCGCGTTCCGCGAAAGGACGAGGTTTTTTACTGAAAAAAACATGAGATTCCGAGTGTTTCATAATGGATTTCCTTGAAACGAAAGAAATATGAATGGACTACATCAACATTGGAAATGAACTCACGGATTGATCAGGGTTGAGTACCATTTCCTCCAAAACGGATTGAAAATTTTCTATGATCCTGATCACGGTTTCCGCGTCAAAGAGATCTTTTCTGTAGCGCCACCATCCCCGGAGTGTATTTCCGGTTGGCGTCTTCTTTTCCCAAATCAGCAGTGCTAAATCCGGTCTTGTCACCAGTTCATCCAACGGCATGGAACTGATGGTCAGATCGGGTAAAAGGAATTGTTCGGACGGTTCCATCGGGAAGAAACTGAGCAGTATTCTGAATAAAGGCGTATCAACCTTCCGCTCCGGTTGCAGGATTTTTGACATTTGCTCAAAGGGTAAATCCTGGTTGGAGATAGCCTCATTCACAACCTGTTGGGCCTGACGCAACAAGTCAGAAAAACCGGGATTTTCACTGAAATCCAGACGCAACAGCAACGTGCTTCCAATCATCCCGATCAGATGTTCCAGTTCAGACTGGTTACGATTCGCAAAGGGAGATCCCACCACAATATCCTGACAACCACTGTAGCGATAGAGCAACGTGGTCAGTGCGGACAAGATCGACGTGAATAAAGTGGTTCCCGTCTGTTTGTTCAGGTTTTTTAGATTTTTAACCAGCTCCGAAGGCAGTTCATAAAGCTCCGTGCCTGCCCGGAAAGCCGGAACCGGTTGACGAGGTCTATCGGCAGGAAGTTCCAACAGCGGCGGTTCTCCCCAGCCTAACCAATTCCGCCAATAATTGAGTTTTGTTTCAAGGGCCTCTCCGCTGAAAGACTGTTGCTGCCAGACCGCGTAATCCGCATACTGTATCGGCAGACCCGGCAAGGATACAGAGGCACCGGATATGATGGCTTTATAGAAGATAGTCAGCTCTTTCAGAAAGATTTCCATGGACCAGACATCCATGACGATGTGATGGACGCAAAGCAACAGAATATGAGATTCTTCCGCCAGCCTGATCAACGTGACACGCAACAAGGGGCCTGTGACCAGATCAAAGGCGCGGCGTTGAATGTCCTCATCCGCCAATCGTTTCACTTCTTCAGTCTGTGCCTGTTCAGACATTCCCCGCAAATCTGTGATTGTGATATTGATGGTGGAAGTTGGAGCGATGGACTGAACCGGAGAACCTTCAACCAGAGGAAACGTAGTCCGCAATATTTCATGGCGATGTACAATTTCATTCAAACTTTGTTGTAAGATCTTAAAGTCCAGCTTTCCCGTGAGCCGAAACCAGCGGGGAAAATTATGAAAACAGCCGTCAGGGTTTGATGTCTGGTGCAGCCAATACCTCTGTTGTGAAAAAGAGAGGGGCATGTTGCCTTCACGGGATACGGGGATCAGATCGGTATCCTGAACAGTTCGTTCCTGAATGGCCTCATCGTTGACGGAACGATCCGGGGTTTCTCCGATCCGCTGTTGTTCCTCCGGTTGAACCTCGGGAAACTTTTTTGCGTATTCGACGTAAATGTGGTCAGACAGTTGCTGGACATTGCCATAATTATAAAGGGCCGTCGTTTTCAGTTTAATGCCAAATATTTTATTGATTTTATTAATAATCTCAATGCTCATCAGCGAATCCACGCCATAGTCCAAAAACGATTTTTCCCGGGCTACAGAATCGTTGACCAGTCCCAGCGTACTGTTCACACACGCTGTAACTTTTTCTTCAATGGTCAGCTTCAGGGATTTTTTCCCGACATCCGTTTGCGGAGATAACGCGGGAAAGTTGTCAGACGAAGGCGAAGAAGGACTACGTTCTTTCGTTGTTATGGAAGAAGGTGTTTGCTTTTGATAGGCCACCACACCGTTGCTTTCAGCGATCACGATTTGGTGGGGTTCATGCAACTCTCCCAGTCCCGGATCTCCAAGGTTCGTGATCTTCGCATAGCCTTCTTCCTCAAGCACCCTGTTCCACAACCTGAAATTCAACAACGGCCCCCCGCCCAGGCGGATTTCCTCATCTTCATACAACCACCAGCCTTTCAACAAACCGAAAGTTAAGGTGACAAAATCAGGCGCTTTGGACAGTTCATTAATGATCAAGACCCCGTTCCTTTTCAAAAGTGATTTGATCTGGGTCAACGTGTTCCTGATGCGTTTGGTGGCATGAAGTACATTTGCCGCCAGGACAATATCAAAATCGTCAGGCTTGTAGCCCTGATTTTGAAGATCCTTTTCAATATCCAAAACACTAAACGTCATAAAAGGATATTGTTCACCCAATAGTTTTTTGCCGTATTGGGTCAACGTGGGGGAAATATCCGTATAGACATAATGGATATGGGGACTGTAGGCCTTGACCGCCTCCAACACCAGGGAGGTGGTTCCACCTGTTCCAGCGCCGATTTCCAGTATTCGGATTGGTGCTTCATTTCCTTTCGTCAAAGAAAGTCTTTTTTCCACATACAGACGTAAACTTTCGGCGACCCGTGTATTAAAATAATCCGCGGTAACATTTTTTTTGTATATCCCTTCCACAAGTTCCGGCGATGAATCGGGGAACATGATATTCGTTGCGGGAGTCTCCCCCCTCAGGATCGCCGGATAATGCGCTATACATTCCCCAAGAAGCCTGAGGTGGGGTTGAATTGACGGAAACTGCCGGAGTAAATCCTCCTTGATCCGCAATTGAAATTTCCCGGTTTCTTGTGCGGTGATGATATGTTCGCCCTGTTTTTCAATAACACCTGCCCGGGTCAGAATGTCCAGATGCGCGTCAAACAAGCGGTCATAGTCCGGTTGTATTCCGAGGTGTTGTCTCAGTTCCGTCCTTGTATAGCGTTCATCTGGGGTTTTGAACACTCCCATTCTC
The DNA here is from genome assembly GCA_015232315.1 of SAR324 cluster bacterium. Lineage (NCBI taxonomy): Bacteria > Deltaproteobacteria > SAR324 cluster bacterium. The sequence goes on from JADFZZ010000021.1 coordinate 9,386, forward strand.
TGATAAGCCGCTAACAGCAATTCACGGCTGAATGCTTCCAATTCCCCCAAGGCCACTTCAAACGTTTGGAGTTTTTTGATCTGCTCGGGCAATCCCTGGATTTGCTCAGAAAAATTTTCAACCACGGAGGGGATCGCTTCAGGGTACAGATGGGACTGTTTTTTCAGTTCAATCCCCATTGCGGTTAAGGCGTTATTCTCCGCTTTCACAACAGCAAGTTGATTGAAGGGATTTTCCAGTGCCCTTTCGATGGCCTGCATCCCCTCCTGAACTTCAATGGAGTAGATCCCTTGCGCTGAAAGTTTTTCCCTGTATTTTTCACTGGCCACAACACCCACGTTGCCCCAATATCCCCAATTGATGACCTTAACCGGATAAGACATTTTCTGTTTCAGATACTGCGCGAAGGAATCTTCAAAGGTGCTGGCCGCGGCATAATTACTTTGTCCCTGATTTCCCAGAAACGACTGGATAGATGAAAAGAACATCATAAAATCCAAAGCTTCTCCAGCCAGTGCCCTGTGCAGAAAAACACTGCCGTTGACCTTTGGCGCAAGCACTTGCGCAAGGATTTCCTCATTCATGTTCATGACAGAACTGTCTCGCAGAACAAGAGCGGAATGAATGGCTCCGTTGATCGGGCCAAACGATGATTTGGCTTGTTCCAAGGCCTGCCTCATACTTTGCGGGTTTGTCACATCGGCCTGAATGTAGAGTACTTTACCACCCGCTTTTTCTATCCGGGCGATTTTATCTGCCAGAGCATCATCCATTTTGCTTCGGCCCACCCAAATCAGACGGGCCTGCACCGCACTGGCCAGATATTCACTCAAGGCGAGTCCGATGCCGCCTGCGCCACCCACAATCAGATACACGCCCTGCTGTTTAAAAGGAGTTTTCTGTATCTCGGACAGTGAGATCGGCAGTAGTTTTTTGACATAACGGATTCCGTCACGGAGGGCGATTTCTTCAGCATCCTTCCGTGAGGATTCCATGACAATCAGGTCCCCGGTTTTTGACAGGGAGTTTTGCAGATCCGCCAGACTGACATCCACACAACGGGTTTCCAGATCCGGAAATTCTCTTGCCACACTTTTTGAGAATCCTGTAACGGAGGCGACATAAGGATTGAGGGATTTTTGTGAATAAACCTGCCAGGCATTCGTCGTGATGACAGTAATTTTTATACGGTCCCGGACAGTTTCTTTTCTGTTCAGAGCCTGAACCAGTCGGAACAGAGAAAAGACGCTTTCTTCCTGACTTTGTTTCAGCACCTCCGGATCCTTATCCAGGGGATCATAAATTCCAGCAAAAAAATAAATCACGTCCGGCGCCTCAATTTTTTCCAGCAGATGGCCTATGGCCGAGGGATCATTCGTCTGAATTTGAGTCCGTTGAAGCACTCCCTGCCTTGAAAACGCAGGACTGCTTTCCCCCTCTTTCCCCAGGAGTATCTCATACACCGTCGCATCACGATGCGCCTCTGCCAGGTAACGGGATAAATCCCTGATTTCCTGAGCCACATCCGCAGGATAAATGAGGATAACGGTGGCGGCGGAAGGCATAGACTTAGAGTCTGGAGCCAAAGGCGAGGGAACCCATTCAGGCACACAAAAGGTCAAGGGCCTTTGCTGACGTTGCATAGCACGAGGATCGGCTTTACGTCCCTCAAAGCCCAAAAATTCTATCGCCGGATTGCCCTGCTCATCAAAGAGCCGGATATCCCCAAGGAGGCTGTCGTTTCCTGAATCAGGCTGTAATTGACAGTGTCCCCATAAGGGCTGTTGCCTGGAATTTTGATAAAACAGAACTTTTTCTATGCGGAACGGAACAAAAGTTTCCTCTAGCGTTCTGTCCATGGCCAATAAGGATAATTCGAAACCGCCATCGATCAACCCCGGATGCAGTTGATATTTGGCTAATCCAGACAAGGCTGCGGGTGGGATCAATCGGCAAATCGCTTCACGATTCCCCTGACGGATGGATTCGATCCATTGATACGCTGGACCCAGGTCAATCTGACGCTTACGTTGACTTTGGAAAAAGTCGTCAACCGGGATTGCCTTGGAACAGCGGTCCAATAATTTTGTCAAAAATCCGGAGCCCGGTTTTACATCGTCAAAGCGTGGTTCTGTCAGAATTTTTCCGGAAACATGAGTGAGCCAACGATCCTTATTTTTTCCGGAACTGATGAGTTTAAAAGAGGATTTATTAGGTTCCTCAGGAATGAAGGCTAACTGAACCGTACAGCCTTCGTCAGGAATGATCAGGGGTTGCTCAAAAAGGACATCCTCCAGGACACAGTTTTTAACTCCAAAAGTAATTTCCGCGGCTTCCAGTATCATGGAAATATAACAAGATCCTGAAACCACCATTTTATTATAAATCAGGTGATCCGCCAAAAAAGATAATTTATCCCGATGAAAGAAGGTTTCAAACACCGTACTTTCCAGAAAGGGCGAGATGATCTGTTTATCCAGCAACGGATGCAGTTGAGTGTTGGCAGAGTGTGAAGGTTCCAGACGCTCTGTAGGTCTGTCGATCCAATAACGCTGACGCTGGAAAGGATAAGTTGGCAAAGCCACCCGGCGACGTTGATAGTCATGGTCAAAAGCTGTCCAGTCTATTGCCGCTCCAAGTCCATACAACTCACCTAAACTTTGCAGAAGTTGTTGCCAATCCTCAGCGCCTTTACGCAAACTGGGAAGCCACACCCCCACGTCTTCAGGCAAACAGGAATGTCCCATACCCAATAAGACGGGTTTCGGCCCTATTTCCACAAACACCTCACAACCCTGCTTGTGCAACGTGGCCATGCTTTGGGCAAAATTGACAGGCTGAGTGATATGCTGACACCAATACTCCGGTGTGGTTATTTCCGCGGAAGCCACTTCACCGGTCAGATTAGAAATCAGGTTGATTCCGGGTAATGATAACGTAACCTCCTCAACAACCTTGGAAAACGCCGGTACCATGGGTTCGATCAGAGGCGAGTGGAACGCATGAGAAACCGTTAAGGGGTTTGTCTTGAGCCCCTCAGTTTCCAATTTTGCGATAATGGTCGCAAGGGCCTCCCTCTGGCCTGAAATCACAATATTTTCAGGGCCATTGAGGGCAGCAATCGAAACCTGCCGGGGGTAAGGCTTAATGGCGGTGGCAACTTTTTCTTTATCCGCGAATACCGCCACCATCTCACCGTTTCCGGGCAATGCCTGCATCAAACGCCCTCGTTCCGCGATCAATTTCAGGCCATCCTCCAAACTAAAGACTCCCGCCACACAGGCCGCGACATATTCACCAACACTGTGGCCCATCACATAATCCGGTTTAATCCCCCAGGATTGCCACAATTCCGCAAGAGCATATTCGAGGGCAAACAAGGCAGGTTGGGTGTAAGCGGTCTCATCCAGGGGTGAGGTTTCTTTTCCCTGTTCCGCTTTGTGGGACGGATAAAGCACTTCTAACAACGGCTGTTCCAGATAATCGCGTAAAATCTCGTCGCAACGATCCAGAGTTTTACGGAAAGTAGGTTGTGTTTCATAAAGTTGCCGCCCCATTTCCACATATTGAGATCCCTGTCCGGTAAATAAAAAAGCGATAGGGGGACTTGGAGACCGAACCGTTGAGGTTTTCACGTCGGCAAGCGCGGTGCGAAATTCCTGAGAGGATTTAGCTACCACAGCAAGGCGCTGATCAAAATGGACTCGCCCTGTATTTGCGGTAAAACAAAGATTCGCTAAGGATGTCTCTGGATGAGTGGCTAAAAAGGTGTCGTAACGTCTTACTAAATCTTGTAATGCCGCCTCACTTTTTGCGGAAAGTGTCAGTAGATGCTGTGGACGTTCCAGTGTGTTATGGACGGGGGCCATCGCTGGAGCTTCTTCCAGGATCACATGAACATTGGCGCCGCCGATACCCAGGGAATTAACCCCGGCCCGGCGCGGAATTCCATTGGTTTCCCAAGCACTGAGTTTCGTGCTGACATAAAAAGGACTCTTGGCGAAATCAATATTTGGATTCGGATTTTCAAAATGAAGACTGGGCGGAATCTGCCGGTGCTGTAGCATCAGCACTGTTTTAATAAAACCCACGATTCCAGAAGCGATTTGAAGGTGTCCCACATTGGTTTTAACAGAACCAATGGCACAAAAACCTGTTTTATCCGTAGTCATTCGAAAGGCTTGAGTGAGTCCGCCCACTTCAATGGGATCTCCCATGATGGTACCGGTTCCATGTGTTTCCACATAAGTCACGGTATCCGCGGTGATGTTGGCTATCGCCATCGCTTCAGCGGCCACTTTGGCCTGTCCCTCGCCACTGGGCGCCAGATATCCGAGTTTCATCCCGCCATCATTATTGACGGCAGAACCTTTAATGACTCCATAAATTTGATCACCGTCCGCAAGGGCCTCTTTCAGGCGTTTCAGGGCCACCATGCCAGCGCCGCTTCCAAATATGGTTCCTTCCGCACGCGCGTCAAACGCCCGACAATGTCCATCGGGAGTCACGATCATTCCCTCTTGATATAAATGTCCGATTTTTTGTGGAACCTGGATGGAAACACCCCCGGCTAACACTATATCACACTCCCCTGTTTGCAGGCTTTGAACACCGGCATGAATGGTCAACAGCGAGGTCGAACAGGCGGTCTGAAGATTGACGCTGGGGCCACGCAAATTGAGCTTATAGGAGACACGGGTGGTCAGATAATCCTTGTCGTTGGCGACCATCAACTGGAAACCGCCCATGGAGTCCAAAGTCATCACACTGAGATCATCATGGGTATCCAGTTTGTGTCGATTGGGATAAATATTATTCATTAAATAAGTATTCATCGCCGCACCCGCATAGACGCCTACCAACCCCTCATAAGTGATCGGATTATAACCGGCATCTTCCATACATTCCCAGGAACATTCCAGGAGCAGGCGCTGTTGAGGATCCATCAATTCAACTTCTCTGGCGTTAAAACCAAAAAACCCAGCGTCGAAGGATTCAATATCGGACAGGATGGGATTGGCCCTGACATAATCGGGATTGTGGACCAGGTCCGGGTCTACCCCGGAAGCGATGACTTCTTCCGCGGTAAAAAAGTCAATGGATTCAACTCCATTTTTCAGATTTTGCCAGAATTCATCCAGATTTTCCGCACCCGGAAAACGGCAGGCCATGCCAATCACAGCGATATCAGAATCATTAATTGCCGCACGATTCGCACGAATCTGTGCTCTTGCGTAGCCTTGCTGAGCCGCTGTGTGTTTTTGGAGGGATTGGGATTGACTCAAATGACTGGCCAGGGTCGCAATGGTCGGGTAATTGAACATGTCCACAATAGAGAGTTGTATGCCGAGTTTTTCCTCTAATTGAGTTTGAGTTTGAACCAATAATAAAGAATGTCCGCCCAATTCAAAGAAATTCTCATGCACTCCCACTTCAGGTACCCCTAAAACCGTTTGCCAGATTTGAGCAATCTGCTGTTCAAGGGAAGAGCCTGGGACGGCTTGCCCTTTGGGTTTGCCGGAAACGTTGTTGTGGGCCAGTTGAATTCTGTCAATAGCACCGTCCTCTGTTAACGGCATTTGAGGTAATTGGACAAAATGGCATTCCGTTGGTGTTTGGAAACGGTCCGGTACCGTCGTGGGTAATTGGGATTTTGAGAAGTCGTTGCCAGTGGTTGTGAAATACCCGGTTAGTTTCTGCACGGATATAGTGTCTGACTCCATGTAACGGCGAAGGTGGGGAGTATTGCCGTCTAAACCAATGAACAGTTGCGATTGTTGATAGCGTAGCCCGATCAGTAATGAAACCAATCCTTGTTTGGCGGTAATGGGGTAATATCCGTGAGCACGAAGGGTATCTTTCATCCGTGAATGACGATTCATTCCTGTGTCGCCCCATAAGCTCCAGTGAAAGCAATAACTTCGCAGGTGACATTGATAGTTTTGATAATGAGAAAAACTCTCGAGAAAGCGACTTGCCGCAGAAAAAGCACCCACCGCCGCGCCGCCAAAGAAACTATTCACGGAGGAAAAGTTGATGAAAAGACTCCCAGGCTGATGCTTGATGAGTTGGTGGAGATTCCATGTTCCCAGCACTTTGGGACTCAGCAGGGCTGAAAAACTCTCAGGGGTTTCCTCCATCAGGGTTTGTTCATGGTAAGTTCCGGCCAGGTGGATGATCCCATCGAGTTCACAATTCCATTGTGCTTTTGCGTGGGCCAGTGCCTGTTGCAAGGATTCAAGCTCACAAACATCAACGGCTTGATAAATGATTGTTCCTCCAAGCGGTTCCAGGGTCTGATAGGCCTTGATACGTTCTGAAACATCATCTGATCCGGTAATATGAGACGCCCAGGTATCTTTTTCAGGCAACCGGGTACGCCCTATCAATAATAAGCGGGCGTTATAATGGGTTAACAGGTATTTGGCGATTTCGACACCAATACCGCCCAAGCCTCCACTTATCAGATAGGTTCCCTCTTTTTTAAAAGGAAGTGTTTGAGGGGCAAGGTCGAGTAGTGGTCGTTTTTCTAAACGCGTTATCCAACGCTGGTTGTTGCGAAACGCCACTTCAGGTTCGGCGGATAATTCGCGAATCTCCCGCAGAATGTGGGCCACATGTTCCTGAATCTGGTTTTCTGTTCCGGTTTTATCAGAATCTATGCTGGAAAAATCCACATGGTGACAATCCAAATCCGGTCGTTCCTGCGAAATCGTTTTAATGAGTCCCAACATAGGAGCTTTTTCAAAAGCTATGTTTTCCTCAGAAAAGACGTTCTGGGCATTATTGGAAACAACCAGTATATCCAATGTCTGCTCATGATTGTTCCTGCCCAAAGCCTGTACCATGTTCAGTAAACTGTAGACCCCAATTGACAGACCCTGTTTGAACGCATCGAGGGTCTCCTCATTTCCCGGATTTTTATCATAAGTCCACAAATGTAAGAGTTGATCCACCTTGAAGTCATCAGCGGTCAACGCTTCCATCAAACGCCGATAATGATCCGGTTGATCGGGAGCAATCCTATAGTGTCGGTTATCAATTTTAGTGAATTCAGTGCCCACATCGACAGTGACCACGGGCTGATTCAATTTTGTCAATTCAAGGCTTAGTGCTTTTCCCAGTCCGATCGTATCCGCAAATATTAAAAATTGACCGTTTCGTAGTGGACGCGTTAAGGCCGCAGGCGATTTCTTCCGCCAGATTTTATGGTAGAACCAGTCAGGCAAAGAGTTCGGCGTGTCGAACCCGAATTGATGAAGAATGAGGTCAAATTCTCCAGACTGAAAACGCTGACTCAGTTGTGAACGTTGAATTTTACCAATGGCAGTTTTAGGAATCGTCTCCTTTTTTACCGGAATGAGATAATCCGGACGGATACCGACTTTCTGAGCTACGGTCCCGCGAATTTTTTTAATCAGGGTTGTCAAAAAATGAGGTTCTTCAAGCGGAGAGACAAAAAAGATGGCCAATTTGTCGCTGTGATCACCAGGCAGGTGTACCGCGCAAGCCGCCGTATAGGAAATTTCAAGGTGCTCCAGTTCCTCAACGACCGCCTCAATTTCATGGCTATAAAAATTGACGCCGTTGATGATGATGTCGTCCTTATCGCGTCCGGTCAAAATTAAATGACCCTCCTGTAAATAACCAAGATCCCCCGTATTAAACCAACCATCTTCAGTGAATTGTTCCCGGTTACGCTCAGGATTTTTATAATATCCCACAGTCACCGAGGGGCCTTTGACCTGAAAGCGACCGATTGTCCCTTCTGACACTATTTGATTATTATCGTCAACAATTCGAAGCGAGGCACCGGGAATAGGTCTCCCCAATTCAACAAAGGAAGTATCATCTGAGGAGTTTTCTAATGTAAAACCTTCAGACCAGGTGATCCCTGAACAGGTTTCCGACATGCCAAAAGCCGGGCGCAGCGCATGGCTGGGCATCCCGTAGGACTGGAGCAGTTTTAAAAATTTCCGGGCTGTTTTCGCGACAATCTGCTCACCGGCGTTGACCAGAAACCTCATCGAGGATAAATCCCATTGCCGCTGACTGATTTCCCCGGCACGTTCATTGATCAAGGAAAACGCGAAATTGGGTGCCCACGAAACAGAGGCCCGGTGGCGTTCGATCAACTCCAGCCAATGGAGGGGATTTTTCAGAATAAAATCAGTCGGAACATGAATTTGTTTACACCCTGAATCCACGGCCACAATGCCAAGAAAAACAATGGCACCCACATGATCGAGCGGCATCCAGTTCAACGTCACATCCTGACTTGAAAAACGATTCATTTGCACAGTGCCTGCTGACATACTTAACAGATTACGATGGTTCAGCATCACGGCCTTGGGCATTCCGGTACTGCCGGAAGTTAAGAGCAACAAGGTCAAATCATCGGGCTGACTTTCATGAATATCCTGAGCGGGTTCGTTGTTTTTCAGGTGATCCACGGTTTCAACCCTGAAATCTTTTATGTTCAGGAGGGTTGACAGCGATCGAACATTTTGTACCAAGCCCTTGTCAGTCAGCACCAGGGGGTGTTCCAGCATCTGCCAGGCATGGTGTATTTTGGTAACGACATTATTGATTTGTTTGTAGGTTGGCGCGATGGAGATGGGAACCGGGATAAAACCGCCCAGGATACAGCCCCAGAAAGCGGGAATAAAATCCTGCCCGGGTTCGATTTGAAAAATAACCTTATCCTGTGGCTTTAGCCCCTGTTTTCTTAAACCTGTTAAAATTCTTCGCGCTTCTCCCAATAAATCAGGATAGGATTGAAATTGCTCCGAACCATCAGACTGAACATACACGACACCGTGTTCTGAGTTTTGTGCCGCTCGTTCAAGAATGTCCGACAGGCGTTTGGGGGCATCCGCTTCCAGCGTCAAGGGCCCGCTATAACTGAGGGCCAGTTTTTTTGAGTCGGAAACGGCCTGTGAAACTTTTGATTTGCCGGACACGCTTGTTACCGGCGCATTGCCGGAGATGGTTTTCCAATCGGGAAGCAACCCGGATAAAGGCAACGCTGACAGCTTCTCGATTTTTTCCTGCATTACCACAGCGACCTGATTGATTTCTGGTAACGCCTGAATTCGTTGTTCCCATTGTTGAGCCACCTCGTCATCCAGAATCGGCAAACAGGAAAGTGCGGCATCATCCAACTGACCATCATCTGTCAAGGGCAGGGCCGATAAAGGGACATAAGCCGCTGGCAACAGTTCTGCCGCTAATCGGGTTTGTAAATAGGAATGCAGTCGTTCCGGCGCAAACGGACGATTTAAAACCACAAACGCGATGATTTGCCGCTCAGCAGTGTTTGTCTGTCGAATTTGTATGGCACATTCCTCAACCGAATGTTCGTCGGACAAAGCGATCGCAATCGTTTCCAGTTCGTTCATGTTATTAGTTACCATCGTCATGCTCAATCGTTTGAAGAGGGTTAAGCGTCAATCGCATAGAATGTGGGGGAATCTTTTATTCAGGAATGAATAAGCTGTTGTCGATCCACTTTACCATTTGCCAGCAGTGGTAAGGATTTGACCAGAATAATTTGATCTGGAATGGCATTTCTGGATAAAAGGTCAAAACATTCGGTTCGAATATTTTTTTCCGTCATTTCAAGGTTTTTGGAAAGGACACAATAGGCTACAAGGTTTTTTCCACGTTGGCTTTCTCCTTTGGAAACCACAACCGCTGAATCTATTCCAGCAATTGTTTCAAGGGCTTTTTCCACATCAGCAAAGAACACCAGCAGTCCATCCCGATTAACACTATGATCACATCTTCCCAGAACTTCTATCTGCTGTTCCTGCCAGATTCTACCAAAATCCTTTGTCCTGAACCAGCCTTCCCGCAGTTCCTGTCCCAAATCAATGGGGCCTCCATTTTCATCAACGTATCCTTCAAAACCAGATTGATGGCGGCACCAAAGCTCGCCAATGTCTGTGGATTCCGCAATTTTTTCCATACGCATTTGAACATTCGGCATTGGTGTTCCTGCTGTTTTCGCACGAAATTCGAAGGATGTATCAGGGCTGGATGCCGCTATCGCGCCCATTTCGGTACTGCCATACAACTGGACCAAACGACCGCAAAGCGCTTCATACTGGCTGAAAACCTCACCTCTGAACCGATCTCCCGCAGTGACGGTTAGTTTATAGGTTCTTGGAGACTTGCGGCCTTTCACTAAAGTTTCGCAGAAAATAGGAGTCATGAAAACGACATTGGGGTTAAATTCCTTTTCCCGTTGCAGGTATCGAAGAATATTCGCGCCCTTTTGCAGGTCAATGGACGCGTTAACGGCGACTGCCGGCAAAAAGGCGGCACCCAAACCATACATATGAAAAACAGGAACCGGGATCGCGATTCGATCATTGCTGTCAAGCTCCAGTCTTCGCACACAATTGAGTACATTTTCCTGTAGTTTCGTATGCGCATGAACCGCCATTTTAGGGGAGCCTGTGCTTCCTGAAGTACGCATATAAAGTTTTTGGACACCGGCATGAGTTGTTCCGTTTTTTCCTTCATTGGGAATAACGCGTAAAAATCGTTCAGGATTTAAATAATCAGTTTGTGTCTGAGCAGGAACACTTTCGGTTCTAAGCCGATAGTGACAGAACCCGGGAAGGGACAATTTAAGGGAGGTTTGAGGAATTAACAGAAAGCTGTAGCCTTTTTCCAACAGGTACAAAAGAACCAGTGCGCCCGGTAAAGAATTTTCACATTCAAAAGCCAGACAAGCGCTATGGTTAATATTTTTTTCTGTCAAACAGGTTTCGATTTTGTCAAAGATGCCCGGAATTTCGTGATACGTGCATTGAGACACTCCATCCATCAGCATGTTTGACCGCGAGTCTAAAGTGTCTGCAAATTGGCCAATGAACTTCATTTTCATATTTCCCCATTCACAATAAAACAAACCTACTTCCTGTGTTATTAACTCATGTTCCGTGTATGACTCTTGCTGGACTAGAAGGAGCTTTCAGGAAATTTTTCTGTAATCATCATAACGGGTTGATGATTCGAAAAAACCCGATAGGTACGAGAGAGCAGTTTGTCTGTTTTTTTAACTTTGAAATAAGCTGAAAAGTCTCCGGCATCATGCAGATCATATGAAATGATTTCTTTAAATGTTTCTGTTTTGTGTTCTTTCCAAAGTTTGCCAATGGGGACATGAGAATGGATGAGTTGTGCTCTAAATTTTTCTTCAACCCGTTCAAGAACTATGGTGGATTCCGCATAAAGCCAATGACTACAGCTTGTTTTCCCCTGAAGCAGGATCTTCCGTTGCATAATTTCAGTGTCTTTGTTGATTTCTAAAGGCGAAATACTCGTTGTGGCCAAGAGGATTTCCTCTGATAATTTAACAACACCGATGGGTTCGTTTAAAAACGCTTCTAAAATGTTGGTTAACGTCCCGTCCGCAATCAATAAAATTCTTTGAAATGGGCTCAACCTATCTAAATCAATCTGGCTGTTTTCCAGAGAGTTCTTTGAAAACTCTTCAGCCATGGTCAGGATGCGTTTTATCTGCATGAGAGTGTCCTTTGATTTAATACTTTTTCCAATGTTGTATCATGGCCAATAGCTCTTGAAGTTCTCATTATGCTTCCATGTTTAAAAAAAGAGAACCTGGAGAACCAAAGACACTCAACATGCTAAAAATATTCACTTTAAAAGTTTAGGAAGTCACTGATTATTAAAGGTGTAACCAAACAGTTCAATATCAGTCTTAAAATAGTCTTCTACCATTTTTTTTGTTTCAGCATCGTAATACTGCCTGTAGTCTCTGTGTGCGGACTGGTTGATCAACGGCAGAGTCGCGTTGATCTGAAGTCGCTGGCAAATTTTCTGGAAATCTTGAGTCAGGGATTCATATCGACCTACAAAATCAACAATGATTTTCCCGTCCTGATCAATCAGCATATCGTTTTGGAAGGTAGTAGCGCCTTTGGCATAGGGATTTTTAGGCGAGCTGACAATCCACTTGAGATAGTCACCAAAACCGCTCATGGACTTAACAAGTTCATGGTTGATGTGGTTGGTTTCTTTCATGATAAAATGATACATGGAGACCTGCCAGTCCCAGGGATTTCTGACAAAAGCAAATTTATAAAACTGGTTGAAGATCTCCGCGGGCAATTCTTTCTGCGCATCCCCGGCTTTGACGTGAGTCATAAAAGAATCCCACATTTCATAGAAGGGGTTAGGTTTGCCATTTATGATTTTCGCGGGGCGCCGGACTTTGAATTTTTCAGGCTCCTGAGCATAATCTTTCAAGGCCTCCTTGATGCTCAGTCCGGCGACTTTGGCGACATGAAAAAAAATAAATTTGTGGGTGTAGGATATTAACATAGGGTTTAGGCCGCCGGTTATGTCATAGAGTAGAAGTTTGATCCGCAATCGCTATCAACGACTTGCCAATGCTTTTGCCCACATAATCGCCATGAAGAATGCCTTTAGCCGTCAGTTGGATTTCATCTTTTGAAATGGAAATAAAACCATCTGTTTCCAGTTGAGTGAGGGCGGACCCACACAAGGATTCCAGTTTAAAACCATATTTTTGAGAGAATTTTTTCAAATCCAGATTGATTAATTTCATTCCCAGCACAACATCCCGTACCATTTCATCCAAACTGGTCAAATGGTGTCCCCGTTGAATTGGAATTTCTCCGGCTTCCACAATCGAGACATAGGTTTCCAATTCGTTGGTATTTTGAAACAGCCAATTTCCAAGACGACCAAACGCTGACGCTCCAAAGGGGAAATAATCATCGCCTTTCCAAATACTGGGCGCATGGACATGTTTATAGCGTCCTTTTTTGGTAAATGTAAAAAAACACCATGGTAAATATTGTGCCTGTTCAAATTGTTCCAGAGCATAACGCATAAACTCCAGTTCCTGCTCATCAGAAGGCAGTTCCAGTTTTTCGTTACGAACATCCTTGTAATATTGCGTATTGGCATAGAGTTCTGTTTTATAAACGGTGATGCTTTCTATATCCAGACTCAGAGCCTTTTGGATCGTTTGAGTCCATGTGTCCATGGTTTCGCCCGCCAAACCACTCATCAGGTCAATATTAAGAACAGCATTGGTACTTTTTGCGATATCAATGGCAGTCAATACTTTTTGGGCGGTATCCTTCCGATTGGATAACTTAATGATATCATCACAGAGGGATTGAACGCCGAGACTGATACGGGTTACTCCGATTTTTTTCAGGATATCCGCTTTATTCTGCGTTAACGTTACAGGTTCACCTTCAACGGTAAATTCGAAGTTGTTCACGATGTTGAGATTGTTTTGAAGCGTCTCGATGATCTGGGTCAATAAATCCCCGTCCATCAGGGTCGGTGTTCCACCACCAAAATAAATCGAGATCACCTGTCTTTCTTTTAAATTAAACTGCTGTGACGCAAGTTCAATTTCCTTGCAGAGTGCATTGACATATTGTTCCATCTCGGATTTTCGGCCTCCTGTAACCGTCCGATAATAACAATAAGAACATTGCTGGGCACAAAAGGGAAGGTGCACATAAATATTGAGTGGCTTGCCTGTCAATATTTTATCCGCCTTCACTTTTTTCCAATGTTGAAAATGGGGATAATTCGTAACAAAACCTCTTCGAGATGATTCCAAATTAGTGATAAACCCTTTTCTGGCAGTTTGTATCTGTTGTTTTTCTTTGCTCATATTAAGAACCTTCCTATTGTTGTACAATGGTTTTGGAGGAAATAAAGTCAGCGAGGGTCTTCAAATTTTTGAAGGGTTCCAGGTTCAATTCATTTTCTGAAAACTGAAAATCAAAGTGAGCTTCGATTAAATTCACAAATTCCATAATCACAACAGAATCCAGTCCAAGTCCTTCTTCAAATAAAGAAACATTCTCATCAATTTCTTCCTGTTTGAGGTTTACATCCAAATCATCCGCAATAATCTGTTTCAGTTTGTCAATTATATTTTCAATCATATCTCAATCTTTCCTTATGTCAGTTGATATCCGGCTTCGTTGCAAAGCGCTTCACAAGATTTATTCAGGTGATCTACAATTTCTGAGTCCATTGATGTTTTCCATCCATCAATTTTTCCAGTTCTAAACGTTCGTGATGAAGTGTCATAAACTGTTTTCAAACGGTTTTCAACCTCTTTATCAAAGGGAATCCTTAAAAAGGACGCGATTTTTTCTACAGTAATTTTTTGTTGATCAATATCCCCTCCGCCTTGCTCGCCAACGAGATCCTCAAAACGCATGAATAACGAGTTGGGTTGATTGCGCCAGGCCAACATAGAGCGGTAAACTTCGGCAAAGCTTTTTATTTCAACTTTTGCGAGGGGCGCATATCCTCCTTCCAAAATAAAATTCAAGCGTTGCATTGGAGACATTGTCTTAAAATCAGCTTCCAGAAAATGTGACCCCATTCCTGTTTTCCATGCGTCTAAAATGAAAGGAAGCAGGGAGGCCACAACAGCACGGGGATCACGTATGATCACCAAATGATGATAAGCCAAATCCGTAATCACAGGAGTAATCCCGGGTGTCCAGGGAATATGTCCCTGGATATATCGACCCTTTTGTACGTTATTGAGCCAGAACCGAAAAGTTACCTGATTCACATAGTAGGGGCTAAAGGCGCCTATCCCGATGTTATCTTCAACCGCATCCGGATCGAATTTCCCTATTTTTAATGATTTATGCGACTCTCTATAATTAAAATATCTGGGTGTCCCCAGCCCTGTAGAATCAACCAGCCTTTTTATATAACCACGGTTGGCCGCGTGTTCCGCATACCCGAGAATGTGAATGGCCTTAGTCAACAGGTGCGTTCCACTTTTGGGTAAAGAATTCACCAATACCCTGCCCTGACTCATTTGTGAAGGAAGCATTTGTTTTCTCTCATATGATCGTGTTTGGGATCAGGGACCTGTTTATCATAAAACCGCAGGTGAGAATTATTTTTCTTCGAGATCCCTTATCAGACAGTCTCAACTGGGTTTAATATTATTATTTCAGAAGGTGAATCAAGTTCATTCTTCTCTTTTAGAGATTGACATATAACGTCAACATTACATATCCTGCCTGTCCTCGGATAAATCAAAAATATTCAATCGTTACAAGTTTTTTGAAACAAATGGCTCTAAGAAATGGCCTAAGAATAAGTTGTAAAAGTTTGCTCGTGCCCTACGTCCCGTGGGGCACGTTATCCCTCAGGCGAAGCTCTGCTTCGCCTCCACCGGAGGTGGGGCATGGAACGGTTACGAACGTCCCGTTCGTAACCAGAAAGTTTCCTATGTTATTTTTTGATCGTTCCTAAGCCTTTTGATGTGGGAGAACTTATTGTAATGAACCATACGCGTTTATGGATTGTAATCGGTGTTGTTATGATGATTGCGGTTGCGACTGTACTCAATTATTACAGGCCGGAAACAGCATCCAGTCCTACAAAAGTCAACATTGACAGGGTTGAAAAAAGAAAAGAAACTCACCAGAGTCCGCCACCGATCACGTATCCCGCCACCATTGATCAGGAAAAACTTATCGGACGATGGTTCCGTATAGATGGACGCTATGTTTTAGAGATTAAAAAGGTTCATCCAAATGGCCAGTTAGATGCCGCCTATTACAATCCACGCTCAATTCACATCGCGGAATCACGAATTTTCAAGGATTCTTCCAGAGAAAAAATATTCATCAAATTTCAGGATGAAGGCTATCAGGGATCGTCCTATACTCTTGATTATGAACCACAACGAAATCTCCTGATAGGGACCTATTATCACGCCACATTAAAACAGAAATTTGAAGTGGTTTTTGCCTTAAAAAAATAACGTTCTTGAAGAGAATTCTGATAATGCCTGAATTACGAAGTATTTTAATCAAACCGATGGGGTCCTTTTGTAACATTAAGTGTGATTACTGTTTTTACCTGGATAAACATTCTCTGTATGCGGGGGCGGCCTCCACACACCGTATGAATGATACTACCCTGGAAACCTTGATCAAAGGGATGTTTGACTGCACAGATTCTCCTGTTTTTGTCTGGCAGGGGGGCGAACCAACCGTGCTTGGCCTGGAGTTTTTTAAAAACGTGACAAGAATTCAGAAACATTATGCCCAAAACAGACCCTACCAAAACTCTTTGCAAACCAACGGGCTTTTGTTGAATGAAGCTTGGGCACAATTTCTGCGCCAGGAAAATTTTCTGGTTGGTATTTCCCTGGATGGCCCTCAACATATTCATGATCACTACCGCAAAGATCATAAAAGCAAGGGAACTTTTCAGCCTGTATTTGAAAAGGCGCAGATGCTTCTTAAACATGAAGTGCCTGTGAACGTATTGGCAACCGTTACGGATTATTCAGTGAAACACGCAAAGGAAATCTACGATTTTTTTGCTGAAAACGGATTCTTGTTTATGCAATTCAGTCCAGTTGTTGAGCGTGATCCTCAAAATCCTGAGATTGCCGCATCCTTTTCAGTCACAGCGCAAGATTATGGCTATTTTCTATATGAATTGATGACTTGCTGGATCAATGACTTTGATTTTAAAACACTTAAACAAAAAACTTCCATCCGTTTTTTCGACTCAGTGCTTGCCGCCTATATCGGACTGGTTCCTGATCATTGCGTCATGCACAAAGTTTGTAACGACTATTTAGTGGTGGAGCATAATGGGGATTTGTATTCTTGTGATTTCCTTGTGTCAGAAAATACAAAACTGGGGAATTTACATGAGATCTCCTTAAAAGAAGCCTTTCATTCACCAGCTCACATTGCTTTTGGTGCGCAAAAAGCCGTTTATGTGAGGGAATGTCAGCAATGTCAATGGTTGCGTTTATGTTATGGAGGTTGTATTAAAGACCGTCGCCATGATCCCAAAGACCAGGGACATAATCATTTTTGCGAATCTTATAAATATTTCTTTAAACAAGCTCATAACCATTTCAAAAAGTTTGCTTCCTTGTATCATCAGTATTACTAAAATCTCGACAGTGGTAAGTTCTCAGCTTTAAGTTCTCAGCTTTTTTGAACTGATTGAAATTATTATATTTTTTATATAAGCCCAAAAGTTGCTTCGAAAGTTTGATGTTCATAAAAATTTTAATTTCAATGACTTACGAAAAGCTGAAGGCTGATAACTGAAAACTTACAACTCTTGAGCTAAAACGATAGGCAGAATAAACTGGAATCTTTCCATTTTATTCATACATTTGCTTTAAATTAAACTAATTGGTTTTCTTCTTTAGGGCTTAAACTATCGTTTGACCATAATGGCAAAATCTTGTAATGCCAATATCAGGTAGCCATAAAGTCTGAAACCATGAGCAGTCAGGGTGATATTCAGACTTTATAACTCAGAATCATACATATCATCAATCATAGAAGAAGGGACGATTATGACAAAAAGCAGGAACATATTAAAAATGAGGAAAAAACGTAATAAAATCCTGGCAAAGATGCTGATAGCAACAGTTTTTGCAGCCTCAACCATGATTACCTCATGTGCGGACTCTGAAAAAACAGAAAAAACAGATAATAGAATGAATATTGTCACTATTGTGGTGGATGACATGGGGTTTTCAGAGTTAGGTCCTTTTGGCGGAGAGGTTCCGACACCGAATATTGACGCGCTTGCGGAAAAGGGAACAGTGCTCTCTAATTTTTATACAGCGCCAACCTCTGGACCATCGCGTGCAATGTTCTTTACCGGCAAGGATAATCATCTGGTGGGTCAGGGAAATCTTGAAGGATATACTGAGCCTCATCCCGGGCAACATGGTCAACCCGGCTATGAAGGATACCTGAGGAAAGAAGCGATTACCTTTCCTGAAGTGCTTCAAGGTCAAGGTTATCATACCATGATGGTAGGCAAGTGGGATGAGGGCGAAAAACCGGATCTGGATGCTTCAAAGCGTGGATTTACAGAAACAGACGCATTACTGATTTACAGTGGGGATTCCCACTGGGTTTCAAATGCGTATGGAGACAACATAAGCACTTTCCCACCCGGAAAACATGCGGCGTTGGGACGCACCAACGGTTATAATAAAAACGGGGTACCCTATCCCAAAAATGGATTTCCGCCTAATACTTATGCCACCCAGTGGTATACGGACAAAGCGATGGAACTGATAGATAACCGGGAACTCACGAAACCTTTTTATCTCAATCTCGCTTATTTTGCTCCACACTTTCCTTTACAGGCACCCGCAGAAACCATTGCAAAATATATTGATACCTATTCAAAAGGCTGGGATGTCATTCGTGCCGCTCGTTTTGAAAAGCAGAAAGCCCTTGGAATTCTTGATTCCAATGCCGAACTCCCACCCAGATGGGAAGCCTCGGACAGTACCAATTTCTACTTCGAACTGGGATTGATCGATGATTATCAACTCAAACCCTGGGATCAACTAACCCCTGAGCAACAAAAGATTGAGGCGAAGCGCTATGCGATTAATGCGGCAATGCTCGAAATTCTCGATACAGAGATCGGAAGATTGATTCAAAAACTCAAGGACATCGGGGAATATGAGAATACCATGATTATCATGGTGTCCGATAATGGAGCCGGCTATATTACTGCGGGTAACATTACCTACCGAAAAGCGAATTTCACTGGATTAGAGGACTATGACAATATGGGGAGCGCAACTTCCTATATAGATTATAGCTATGGCTGGACACAGGTTGCCAGTACGCCGTTTAACAAACATAAAGTAACGACCTATGACGGGGGAATGCATGTTCCCGCAATGATCTTTTCTCCCAAAGCAACGGTGTCAGGCAATATCAACAAATGTATCCTCATGATGCAGGATCTAGCCCCTACTATTCTAGAAGCAGCAGGTGTTCTTGATAAGTATCCTGACCACTATATGGGTCAGCCCAATTCTCCTATGCAGGGAAAATCATTGACCGGAGTTTTTGATGGTTCCTACCAATGTGATGAGAATCGGATATTTGGAATGGAACTAAATGGGGTTAAAGGTTTCCGCAAAGGAGATTGGAAGCTTTCTCAAGACCTCTTTGAAATGAAAACGGCATTTCATTTGTATAATCTAAAAGATGATCCTTCAGAAGTGAATGATCTTTCCACTTCTACAGATCCAGAAATTATCGCAAAATTTGAGGAGATGAAAAGCGCCTATTATGAATGGGCTGATGCAAATAATGTTGTAGATATTGAGAATCTACGTCCACCGATAAGGTAGTGACCTGGGATGGAGGGAATCCATGGTTCAGTACCTTTCAAACTGGATAACCCTCTTCATTTCGTATGCTTCTGGTAAGCGTGTTTGTCAAAAATCCTCAAAGATGCTTACCAGACCTTCAATGTACTTGTTCCTCGAAGGGATAAATAATGAGAACCTTAACCCTGTTAGGAGTTCTTGTAACGCTGTTGACTGCAAGTTGTTTCCAGGATAGGCACCTAAAGGAGTTTCTTCAAGTTTGCCAGAGTCAGGATGACACACAGAAAAAGACAATAGAAGCTTTAACAAGTGCCCTTGCCTCAGTAAATTCAACGGAATCTTGTGACAAGATTTATACAGAACTCAAAACGCTTACCCAACTGAATCTGCGCAAAAAAAAACTGAGGGATCTAAGTGTTTTGAAAGGATTGAAACAACTTAAAGTCCTTGATCTCTCCTACAATCAACTCTCCCATGGGGAGGATCTCCGTGGGTTAGAAGCGCTCGAAGAGCTTGATCTCTCCTACAATCAACTCACCGATGTGAATCCGTTAAAAGATTTGACTCATCTCAAAAAACTTTCCCTTTCAGGAAATCAGCTCGTTGATGTAAGCGCCCTTAAAAACATGACCCAACTCAGAGAACTTTCCCTTGGGATGAATAAAATCAAGGAGGTGAGTGCCTTAAAAGAATTAACCCATCTCACCCAACTTCGAATCACTTTCAATCAACTGACAGAGGTGAGTGATTTGAAAAATTTGAAAAATCTCACAGAACTTTCACTAACAGGGAATGCCCTTCAGGAGATGAGTGCGCTAAAAACATTGGTAAATCTCAAGAACCTTTACCTTGGGAGCAACACCATCCGTGATGTGAGCGCATTAAAGGATCTGACACAATTAACGACACTGGATCTGTCAAACATGAACCTGACCGATGTCACCCCATTGCAAGGATTGACGCAACTCACACTGTTGAATCTTCACAGCAATCAAATCAAGGATATCAGCCCATTACAAGGCCTGACGCAACTCAGCAAACTGGATCTTCACAAAAATCAAATCAAGGATATCACTTCATTAAAAGAACTTACCCAGATGACGACACTCAATTTACAATTGAATCAGGTGGCGGATTTGGAACCATTAAAAGGAATGACTCAACTTACTTCGCTGGATCTTGACTTCAATCAACTGAGCGATGTAAGTCCTTTGAAACCGCTGATAAAGCTGAAAAAACTGTTTTTGAGCCGTAACCAACTGGTCGATGTGAGTCCGTTGAAGGGACTGAAAGACATCACGGATCTCGATCTTGGTAGAAATCAATTGAAGGATGTGAGTCCCTTGAAGGAATTATCAGAATTGAAAATAGTTATCCTCAGTGGAAACCAGCTCAGCGATGTGAGCGCCTTGCAGGGGTTGAACAAGCTGACCAGTCTTTATCTCACGCTCAATCAACTGAAGGATGTGAGTCCATTGAAATCATTAACAAACCTCAAGCATCTTGACCTTGATCATAACCAGCTAAGCGATGTGAGTGGATTGAAAGGCCTGAAAAATCTGGTAAGGCTTCGTCTTGAAAATAACGCGCTTCTCGATTGTTCACCCCAAAATTTAGAGGAGTTAAAAGGGGAGAAATCCTGTTTACACCCTGCTGGAAAATAACGACTTTGACATTGTTACGACTCAGCCCTGAAGAGCCGAAGAAGGGTGGGAAACTTCGTACTCTTCAAAGTGAAGTCGTTTATTATTCAGCTTTTATTGAAATTCCTTCCATGTTTTCAAATTGGGCTTGAAGTCCCCAGCCATTGAACAGCATTTTATCTTCAGTAACGGCTAAACACAGTTCATTATTTCCTTCCTTGAGTGGGAGATACAATTCGTAGAACAATCCCATCGTTCCTAAAAATCTATAATCTCTTGAACTCTCTTTATTGTTGCCGGAAAAGAGCAACTGGTCATTCAGATAGACCTTCACCTCATCGTTGAATCCAAACTTCAGTTTTTTGATTTGGGCGGTTTTGGCGGAAATGACTATTTTTGCGAAAACCGTATCGTTGTCTTTTACAAGCCCCTGGACTTTGGCGAGATTGATTAAACCGGAACCTTCGCTGTCGTATGTTTTCCAACTGAGGCCTTGTTTATCCGCATTTTCAAGAGCAATTTTATTTTCCAGAAATTTTTGAGGGAAAGCCTTGGAAACCGACCAGGAGGCCACGGCTCCCTCAAGCCTGGTTTCTTCTTTGAAGGTAGTTGCTTTAAGGATGGGCATACCCTTTGTAAAACTGAAATTGGCGAAACGTACAGGTAGTCCTAGTGCCCATAACATAACGCCACCTGGTGCGCTTTCGCGTTTTAATGTTACGGCTATGGCTGGTGTCGCCATGTCCTGGATATACATTTCAGCTTTATCATCCGCCAGGAGAATTTTGACATGCACAAATTCATTCAAGGGATATTGATTGTTTGAACCATATCCCTTTTCAGGTGAATATAATTGCCAGCTTTGCAACCCATTGAAAAAGGTCTGATATTGACTGGCATCCGGATTTCCGGATTGGTGTCCACGAAGATAAAAATGTTCGAAATTTTCTGAATCCTGGGCACGGAAGATAAGTCCCCCCATTGTTCTTCCAGTGGCTAAACTAATCGAAGGGAAGGCTAGATCGAATTCAATTGTTCCATTTGCGAGTCCCTCATTTTTTAATATAGCCAATCCATTTTGAAGAAGCAGACTTTTTCCCCCCTGAAAATCCTCCACTGTAGAAGCAAAAGGTAAAAAGGGCATCATTTCAACGATGTTCCACTTTTCAGGATCAAAAGCGGGAATCATGGAATTTTGTGGAGTGACTGTTGGGGTTGTTGGTGTATTCGCACTACAACTTCCGATAAGTAAGATAAAAATCGAAATGAAGGTGATTATTCTAAATTGTATTTGTTTCATATAAATCTCCTGAATAAAGGAATGGTTGTAAACGCTACAACGGGTGAATAAAAAAATTTTGAGAATGGGGAACGTGGTTTGGAATATCCACAGGAAAATGCAAACGCCTGGCAATTCTTGCGGATCTTCTTGAAGAAAAACGATGCCGACATTTTAAGTGATGTCGCTGATTTTAATCTTGTTGTGAAATGGTAAGTTGTTGTCCTGATTTTTTGGGCTGAAACAAATAAAAGAAAAACGCCATCAAGGGGGGCGTAAGCACCAGACTCAGCAGAAAAATTCCCAAGAAGCCGATTTTGCTTTTTCTGCCGTAAAAGCCCACCAAACCGCTTAACAATATCCAACCACCTAGCAAAATTACAAATTTTAATGTCATATATTCTCCTTTGAATCAGAAAATCAGGGCTGTAAAATAGTGCGGTAAATCGTATCAGCAATCGACAGCACATCAAATGGAATTTCAAAATCGTACGTTTCTGAAACAGCACGATTCAACGCAATGATTTCATGAAAATCATATTGTTGTGAAATATTTCTCAAGGGAACTCCATCAATCGCCTGTATAATAATTTTTGCGTAAATACCGCCCAATTCTATGGGACGATATGGTTCCAGCGTCATCAATACCCCATATTTCACCAGTTCTGAACCCTGATCTGAAAAAGTAGGAATTCCCTGTTTATGGAGAATATTCACCAAACTGCCAATGTTATCAATAGCGATTCCCCGGTGTTCCGTGAAATACATGCTTTGGATTTCTTTTGAAGCGAGCTCAAGCACACAATCATACATTTTTGTTTTAGCCAGAGTGATATGAATGGTCGCATTGGGAATATGACAGGGAACAATGCGAAACCCATACTCCAGAGAAACATCCTCAATCTCTTTCAATCCGGCTGAAATGCGGCCAGTTGGCGAGTCTTCATAAATCATCCCCATTGTTTTAAATTTATATAAATCATGAAAAAAAGTTACTTTCTTTGCAGTGAAAGCCCCCAAATCAAGTGAGAAGACATTGTCCCTTTCACTGAAATTGTTGCCTTTTACAATACCAAGATTTCTTGCATGCGGGCTTTCCAACACCAGTAATGGAATTTGTGGATCGGTATTTGTCAGCGCCAGAGCGGCCTCCGGCCCCATCACAATCAGTAAATCTGGTTTTTGAGTGCTTTGACTCAGTGCTTCAATTTTTTTGATTTCCTGTTGTTTCTGCTCTTCTTTCCATTGAGAGGAATAAAAAAAGTCTGGAGCAAAACGGATTTTCTCATTGGACAAATTTGCCGAGGCCCACTTCCATAAAGCTTGGGTATCCACGGGATTTCCCAATTTTGGAATTTTTGTACGAGTAAGCCACCCCTCTTCCATCAATCCATAAAAGATGACTTGAAGCAAGGCTTTATAGTTACTTAAAGGGCCACTTTCAAAATAGGCTATCGTATAGACTTTCGGGGGGATTGATTCTGATTGTTCTTGAGCGAACAACAGATAATTTCCAGTAAAAACAGGAATTATCGCACAGCAAAAGGCAATTGCGATTCGGAATAATTTTTGATCAATAAATATTTTTCCCACAGACTACCAGTAATAATCAATCAAACACTTTTTGACACACTCTGTTTCTACTTTCACACAAGGTTCAGAGTGAAGTTCCAGCTCGAGGTCACCTCTGCATAAAGCCAGTTCAATCGGGCATTCCCGTAAACAAATAAGAAATTTGCCCAATTGAGGTTTTCCTTTGCCTTTCTGCGCCGTCAGCAAAATATTTCTCATATATTGCTTCCTGCAATCCCTCAATCGGGTATTCAGATCGCCATGACTCGTAAAGCATTGTTCCCGCTCCTTGATGATCGTCCGGGTTTGCTCCAGAATCTCGCTCACAGTAATCGTTTCATTCGCATGAATCTGACTGTTTCCTGATATACCTGTCAGCCCTATCAGAATAAATGTGCTTAAACACAAAAAATCGCGCATATTTTTCATAGGTTATACACGTTAATTCCCTGATGCGGCTTTTTTTGTATTGTCCGGTTTAGGCAACGGAACAACTTTGGCGGGAACAGTAGGGGAATCTGTGTTGTTGTCATTTTTTTTAGCATCCGGAACAGTCTTGGTCTGCGGTTGTTGGTCATTTTCGGCACTTAAAATGATAGGGAGCGATTTTCCATCATTTCCAACAATAATCACTTTGCTGTTGGTAGAACTCGCCAGTTTGAGTGTGGCCTGGATGCCTTTCCATTTGAGGTATCGGTCACTCAGTGTGCTGGTCACAATTTCCTGAAACCTGGAAATTCCGGTAGCTTCAATTTCCAGTCGCTTCAATTCCTGCCGTTCTTTTTCCAACAGAAACTGATATTGCAGAAACTGCTGTTCATACCGTAATTTGGTTTCAATGGCTGTATTGATGAGGTCGGGCAGTCGGATATTCCTGATAATGATATCAACAAACACGATCGGCATATCGCTATTTTGTTCGACGGCTTCAATGAGCATGTCATTTTGAAATTCATCAATTCGGCTTTTATACAACTCTTCAGGCCGATATTGTCCAATTATTTCTCTGACAGATGAAATGGTGACAGGATTCACAATTTTATCCTCATATTCCGGACCAACCTTTTTATGAAGTTTGGGGAGTTGTTCGTATTCCAGATAAAATCTGACTGAAACCTCCAGAATGATGGTCAAACCATCTGAGCTCAACACAGAGGTCGTAATGCGACGCTCCTGAACACGCGTGTCATAAACGTGCATGACGTTCAGGGGAAATATGACATGGGTGCCTTCACCATACACCGTTGTCATGTCTGTTCCGCCGAGAAATCTACGGTATAACACCCCCCCTTCGCCGGAACCAACTGTTACAAAGACAAATTGAAACAAATAGGCCAGCAGGAACAAACAAACAGATCCAATCAGGATACCTGTAAAAAACAGGTTATCCCGATTATTTTTCAACCATAACTTTACGCCTGTGCTCATACAGCAGACGCTTCAGGCTTGGTGGTATCTGGAGTTGCGGCCTTCTCCTCCGCGGATTCTTTTTTGTTTGGTTTTAATTTTTTCACTAAAGTTTTCCCTTTTTCCAACATATCCTTGTAGTAGCCTTTGTATTTTTCAGGATCAAAATTCAGAAAATCTCCTCCTGATTCAAAATGTCGGACAAATACCCGACCAACCGCATAGGTGGAGGCTCCAGCAAACATTGGAAAAGAAACAATTCCCACGGCTGTTCCCCAAACTGGAAAAACTTTTAACATGCTAAAGCTGATTTTTCCCAAGGCATCGGTTCCAATTCCGCCAATAAGTGCCGCAGTCAAATTCTTTCCAGTATTTTTATTAAAAGAAACCTCATATAACGCTGAAATTTCTGACAGCATTTTTATCTGCACTGCGCTCACTGCCACAATGTCTACAAGAGGTAGAGGAATGGCCCCGCCACCCATCGACCAGAGAACATTGCGATGAATGATCAGATCGGCCTTCATTTCTTTTTCTGAGGACACCTTTTCCTTGGTTGAGGTTTCCGTCGAATTTGTTTCTGTTTCGGAAGAAACCGGTGTTTTGGATGTGGTTCTCGATTTTTTCGCTTCATTATTATCAGCCATATAACTCCTTTTCGTAGGTCATCATATTAAAAATCCTGTTTCCGTAACTGCTGAAAACAGAAAAGGGTTCAATTCAAAACACAGATGAGCATCCGGTTTTCTGGAAGCCGGATTAAGTGCACCATGACAAATTTTTACTCCAATTTCAACATTGATTTTATAATATTTATTTCAACTTCGGATTCGTATGGCACAGGTTAAAAAAAGTGAGTCTGCTACCCAAGATTTGTTTTGAGCATTCTAATTACCCGATCAAAAGTTTTTTAACATTAATCTGGTTCCTGACCTCTCGTGCTGAACGTGTTATTTCGAACCGAAGGCGAGAAATCTTGAAAAAAACTACGCATTTCTAACTTGGTTTGGTTTAGTTACAATATTTTTTTTTCAAAAGAAACTCCCGCTTCATTCTCGAGTCGTCGCAGTGTTTCGCCAAGATAGAACATCACATCCTGTAACGGTTTTTCATTGTCTTGCAGGAAACGATAAAAATCGTCACTTTCCAGATACAGTAACGTACATTTTTCCAAGCATAAAATCGTATATTTCGCAGGTTGGGGGGTGAGCAATTCGAAGCACCCCCAATACTCACCCTTTTGCAGGATTCCATATTCATTTTCAAGGCCGATCTGACACCGACCATCAATCAACATAAACAGTTTTGTGTTCATTCGGTCTTTTTCTGTCACCATGGTTTCCGCTTCAATTATTAACAGATGCAGAAATTCACTGATTGTGACCAGATATTCCTCTGGAATCCATTGAAACAGAGGAATTTGTTTCAACCATTCAATTTTATCGATTTTCAGCAATTTCGGGGTGTCATTCATTCCGGTATTTCCTGCTCATGAGAGATTTGAATTGCCAGACGAATCAGGTGCTGACTGGAGGACTGGGCCCATTCCTTCATTTCCCGCTTATACAAATCCGGATCCAGAACAGATAGTCCCCAAATTGCTGTTTCCTGAATTAACGAATCAGAATCTCTGGCAAGTTGTTGGATGTCAGCGATATCATCAGTCTGTTGTTCATTGACAAGGTGTTTCAACGCCAGACTGCGTGTCCAGGAACGAAAAGTGTTTTGAGTGTCAAACGCAATCTGACGAATCCATTTCTGGGAGGCTTGTCTTTTGGGAAAAGATTGTTTCATTTTTTTTATCAGTAGGTCCAATTCAAATTCCAGTAAAACGCCTTCAAGCCATTCAAACTCAGTCAAATCAGAATATTTTCGTAATACGACTGCCACGTCATTCTTATCTGTTTTTGATAATGAAATGTTCGGAAAACGATAACTCTGAAATTCCCAATCCCTCATGCGACTGTCCGGTTCCGCAATTCCCAGTAATATAAAAATTCTGGTGCGGTTATAGGTGACATCCTTTGCCAGGGATCGCCGAAGTTCCAACATCGAATCATCGATTTTGAGATCTTTATAGGCGGTAAGCACAAGTTTTAAGTCATTTATTTCAATTTTTATCCATGACTCCAGATGTTCTCTTATAATTTCCTGGTTGAGCAGAGGTGTTCGTTGCAAGGCACGCAGTATCTCAGAACGTATTGTCCCATCCGTAACCGAAGAACCCTTTAAGAGGAGTTCACGCTGGCTACGTTTGGAAACAGAGCCTAAGGCCTGTGCGGCTTTCAGTCTTCTAGCCTTTAGCTCTGCGGCATCAAGCAGAATTTCAACAAACCAATCCACACTTGCTGAGTCATAGGCGGCCACATATTCCGGAGTTCGCAGATAATCCATGAAAGTGATTTTTTCCAGGGCATCTCTGGCCATTCTGAAAACCAGGCCTGTCGAGTTATCCAGTAAAGGCACAACATATTCTGCCAGGGCCGTGGGCTTGCATCGTGCAAGAGCCCAGATCGCTGTTTCCTGCTGGATATCATGGTTTGCCTTCAACGCGTGTACAATATCATTGCCTAAGTGTGTCAATTGCATGTCTCCTATCATATAAAGAGCACAGGCTTTTGTCCAGGACGCCGTATACTGATCGGACCGTTGAATGATTTCACGCAAACGTTCTTCTCTCCCCAAAGTCTCAGTAGGAAATATTGCCCGCAATTGAGTCAGCCTGGTTTCATCGTCCAGCTCCTCCAGCAGTGGAAATAACATTTTTTCCAAGGATTTCGGCAACAACACAGCCAGACTATGGATGACCTCCCTGTTGTCTTTCCCTGAAAGGTACAACTCGAAAGTCGATTTTATTTTTTGTCTGGGATAAATGAAGCTCATCAGCAGAAAAATACGTTCAACATTTTTCCTGATTTCATTCCGTAACGCATTGACCAGCAATTTTCCAGAAAGGATATCGCCAATGTCACGGATTGCGGCCAATGTCCAGACAGCGTCCTTCACTTCATCCTTAATCCGATCCTGAATCTCAGTGATTTTCTTCCTGGGTAGAGAGTATTCCCGTTTTTGCAGGGATTCATAGATATGATGACGAACATCTTCATCGGGATAATCAAAATTTTCCACGAGTATTCGCAAACTCTGCTCATCTTTCATTTTCCCGAACAGGAACACCAACTTGGAAAGCAGTGCTTCCGATTGATCGGGACTATAAAACCGTTCTTTAAGGAGCGGAACCACGGTTTTACCACCATTGATCAATGCTCTGGTCGCAGAATGATACAAAGCTGGAATTTCCAGCGAGTCAATGACCACAGGCCATAATTTTTCATGGCCCATGGTTCCTGCCGCTCTAATTGCGGATTTCCGAACGTTGATATCCGGATCTTTCAATAAAATCAACAGGGTGTGATAGTAGCCTGAAATCCCCACTTTCTCCAGAATTTTACACACAAATTTCCGGTCCGACGGATTCGCGGACACAATCAACTGGTTCAACTTTTCCCCGGCGGCTACAGCACCTGTCAGGCCGCCGCTTTTGAGTAATCCGATAAAAGCCCCTTTTCTGACGTGTACTGAAGAATCAGTCAGGGCAGACAAAACCTTATTGAAGGTCTCCATGTTGGTGGAATCACCCAGAATAGCCATTGTTTCCAAGATGACGCCCCTGACATTCGGTTCAGGTTCTGTGTCTAGCAGTGACTCCAGATCCCAGAGCAATCCTGTAACAGCGAATTGTTGGATCAGTCTGATCACTTCCAAGCGAACATCAGGATCAGAATGAGATAGATAGTGTTTTAGAAAAGATTCTAATTCAGGATCTTTAATATTTCCCAACGCACCCAGAATCAGAACAATTTGACTTGGTAATGAATCAGGCAATATTTCCTTCAGATATTGAATATTGGAGGCGTCTTTCAGCTCAGAATCAATAATCCCATGATGCTGAAATGATTCTTTCAATAATTTCTGATATTTTTTGCTCAAATCATAAATCCCGCCTAACCATAGCACCGAAATGACCAGGGCGGCTGTCAGCAGGGCATACACCATGAGAGAAAAATAGTAAGAAACCGCAATTAAAACAATTCCTGTAAGGCCAGCGGCAAACCTTATGACAATTGTTTCCGCAAGGGTTTGGGTTTGATCGCGATCTCCGGGGGATAAAAACTCAAATAATTTTTCTGAAGAAGGTTTGAATAAAGAACTATGCAGAAATCTCTCCATAAACCGGATGGTACAAATCAACACGAAAATCAGATTTTCACCCGCGGATAATAAGCCCAGGAATACTACCACTCCGGACCCGATGACCAGTGAAATGGGCAACACTGCCAATTTCACAAACAGATTCAATTGTGCGGGCCACTTTGTTGTCCACACATGATACAACAGATTGACAGCGCCAATGGAGGCCATGAAATAAGCGAGGAAAACCGCGAAATCAGGAGGATATATGAATTGATTCTGAGCTCTTTTGAAGAAAGAAAGATCAATCAGATAATAGCTGATAATAGACAGACTCAATACGGCAAATACTGTTTGAATGTAAGTATCCCGGAAGAGTTCACGAACTGTTCTGCTCGGATAAGATACTTTTTTTATGATTTTGATTTGCTGAGTCTGGTGGCTGTTCAGAAGGTAAATTGAGAGGCCCCAGCCAATCATGATGCCTACAAAGGATAATAGAAACAGATACGGCGTACCCATGATTTTCAATAGCCATGGTATGCTGAGTCCGCCCATAATGATCGCGATGATTTCGCCTGTTTCCAATATGGGACGCAGATTTTTGATTTGACGGACATTAAAAATTTTTGGAACAAGTAATTCCCAGTAGAGTAAATATCCCATCACAAACTCTACCTCAAACCAGACCAGCGCGACAAAAACAGTCCATTTCTCAACACGGAGCGTCACCAACCCGAAAACCAGCAATGTCATGAACGCAAACCCACCAATCCATAACATCAGCAGGGTCCGCACCGAAAAACTCCTTCTGAGGCGTAAAAAAATCCAGCCGGTGAGCGGGATGACAATCGCAAGCGAGGCATAAACCAGTGGCAGTTTATCCGCGCCATAACGGACAATAAACAGGGTTTGTGCGGCTGTGCCTGTATAGATCCAGGGCACTCCCATGAACATAAAAGAGAACAATACGAGTAACAGTGTTGTGGATTGTTCTTCTGGATGAATCAATTTATCGAGCCATTTCATGTCACCAACTTTCCTTCTTCCATCCTGATCTGTTGATCTGCGAGATCATAATAATGATCATCATGTGAAACCACAATCACGATCTTCCCCCTGGCTTTTAACTGTGGAAGAAATTCATGATAAAACGCATCCCGAAACACGGGATCCTGATCGGCGGCCCATTCATCGAACACATAGACCGGTTTTTCTTCAATCAAGGCCAGTATCAAGGCCAGTCGACGTCGCTGGCCTGAAGATAAACTGTAATTTGAAAATTTATCTTCGTGAAATTCAGTTTTATGATCCAGGTGCATTTTAGACAACAATTCTTTCATTTGATCGGTATTTACGGGCTGGTCAGAATAAACCCTGTCAAACAGATGATAATCAGAAAATACCGCGGAAATCCATTCGCGCTGAACTCCCGCGGGTATGAGATGGGTGTTTCTGTAAACAGCGCCCTTACCTGGCGTATATAATCCCGTGAGCACTTTCACTAACGTAGATTTTCCGCTGCCATTGCCGCCAGTGATGAAATAAATATTGCCCGGTTGAAAGGTCAGGTTTATCGGCCCCAGGGTGAACAGGTGTTTCTTCTGAGCATCAAGATATTCAAACTGGATCTCTTCAAACCGGATCTCAGTCAACTCTTCCTGAACAAACGCTTCAGTGCCGGTCAAGGATTCCTGTCGTAAGTCCATAATTTCATCTTCCAACTCAAGGATCTTCCGCACAGAAAGGTTTGCAGTGGTTACCAGCGGCACAGCCTCCATCAAACGCCATAAGGGAATATATAAAACAATAGCGACCGCGGCGATCATGACCTCTTTGGTGATAACGCCGAACGTGGGCAATACATACACCACAATGATGATCAGAAAATTCCAGAACAGGAGGGTAAAGAGGTAATTCTTGTCAAATTCGGTTCCTACCTTTATTTTGACATCCCTCATTTGATCCAGTTCACGACACAATTCAAGATGATAGTAATCATCATTTTTCGCGTCATTCATGCGCAGTTCCTTAAAACCGAAAATCTGATGCTGAATCGCGTTGAAGAGTTGGCGTTCCTGCTCTCGGCCTTTCTCAATAAAGGTTTGAATACTTGTCTGATGCAGATAATAAACAACGATACAAACCAGCATAATAAGGGCAGTGATCAGCGCGACCTTGAACGAGATCCAGGCCAGAAAAATCAGAACCCCCAGAAAGATCACAAAATCGGTGAGCAGATAAGCTAATACATGGGAGGCATCAAGAATAACATCCATATCATAGGTTAACACATTGTTGATCTGGGATTTTTCAATTTTCTCAAAATCCCGCAAAGAGATTTTTCGTAAATGATCCAGTATTCCGTTGCGTATTTTTTCAAGAATTTCGTGAACCATTTGAAGAAGCTGGTTCTGTTGAAAACGATAGCTGACCATCCACAATATCCAGCCTATAATGAACAGATTCGGGCGTATGGATATTTCCTGATTTTCATAATAGGCGATAGAACCAGCCAGAAAAGAAAACAGCCAACTCATCAATCCCCCGGTGAGAATGGAGGATCCTATCAATAAACGAAATTTTTCAGGATTATGTTCCTGAAGTAAACGAAGGAGTTCCATTGCTGATTTGCCCTTGCTCCATGGTTAATATTGTATCGGCAAGATGAAAGAAACGATCATCATGACTAATGACAAGAATCACTTTGTTTTGCTGTTTTAAGCGAGGAAGCAGTGTTTCATAAAAGTACAAACGAAATTTATGATCCTGTTCCGCGGCCCATTCATCAAAAATCACAATAGGCATATCCTCAAGCAATGCCCCAATCATCGCGAGTCTTTTTCTTTGCCCGGCGGAGAGCTTTATATTAGAAAATTTTCCATTTCCCCAATCCGTTTTGTTGTTGAGAGCCATCTCATCCAACAGCGAATAGATCTGTTCTGCCTGAATATTTTCAATGCCGTATAACCCTTCAAACAAATGATAATCCGAAAAAATACAGGATGATAAATAGCGATAATCGCGCAAAGAGACGATGGATTCATTCAAGAAAATCTGTCCTGCGGATGGTTCATAAAGTCCGGTGATGATTTTAACAAGCGTCGATTTTCCACTGCCATTCCCCCCAACCAGAAAGGTGATATGACCCGATCTCAATGTCATATTGACTGGTCCGATGACAAAGCCTTCCTCTTCCGGATATTGAAACTGAACATTCTCCAGACGCAGTGAATGGATCTCAGGATTGATTTTGGGACGGATAGAGACATAGTCCGACAGTTCGGGTTTCTGATTGCGTAACATTTCATCCAGCTTATACAACCGATCCAGTGCGGCATCGCCCGTTGTGATAAAGGGCAAGGACGTATTGAACATTCTGACAGGCCCCCAGCACATGACAATCGCTGTCATGATTTCAGTTACAGTCTGTAATGGCAGAAATATGGAAAAAATGAAAATTTCTGTAGCCAGAAACATAAAAAAGGCGCCATCCAGAAATAATTCAGTTTTACCGAATAACCGTGAAGAATTTATTCCCTGATTTTTTAGTTGCTTGGCCAGGGGCATCAATTCATTGGAAAAAAAGAAATTACTTTTTTTTTCGCTTAATTTGAGTTCCTTAAAGCCATCCAGCAACTGCCCCATCACATGAAAGAAGCGGGATTCGGTGTCTGACATGGATTTCTGCTCACCCGCTATCAAATATCGACTTCCTGAGTAAACCCCCAGACCCATGAGAAAAGTAATGAACACCGCGATCGCGACAGAAGAGGAAAGATGGACAACATACAGGAAACAGAATCCCACAAGCGTATAGGTCTGTAGCAGATTGATATGATAACGCGCGGCCCGGGAAATGGACCGTGCGTCCTTGGTCATGGTCATGTAGAGATCTGAAATCTGATACCGTTCCAACTCAGACAGTTCCGACTGGCGTAACGCGTTCCCGATGCGTTGTCTCACTTGCTGCATCGTAAAATGAATTAATCGCGTATTCCTGTTCAGCGCAAACCATTTACTGCTTACATAAATGATGGAACATACCAGATACACTCCTAGAAAATAAATATCAGATACATCCCACTGCAGGTCTCTTGTGGAATCATTAATAACAATCACCAGTCCGCCACCGGAGATCCCCGCGATCGCGGACAAACTCAACAATTTGATTTTTTCTTTCTGATTCTCTTTGCCAAACAGATTTGTCAGATTCATACAATCACAATATTTTTCAGGAAAACCAGGGGGTAAACGTAACGAAGAATCCCCTGCTGTAAATAATTTGGTGATGAAATCCTGTGGCCCTCCACGATGTCATCCCCGTGAAAACGGGGATCCATGAGTGCGCCGATGGATTCCGTGTCAAGCACGGAATGACACCGTGCGATGGCTTGAATCGGTTGCCGTCACCAGAAAATTTACAGCAACAAAAATCCAGAGATTAAAAGGTTTTCATAATTTTTCTGGAACCCTGAATGCATTCACAAAGGATAGTGATAATATTCAGTCCAACCTCCACATATTCATTGGCGAAATCCAGAAACGCGACAGCGTTTAAAGTCAGCAATTCGCTATCTTCATGCGCTATCATGGTTATTTTGCTTTCGTGAGGAGCCAGAATCGCCAATTGTCCTACGTATGCGCCACGGTCCAGCACCTCCAGACATTTTTCCTGTCCGTATATACCGATCTGTCCTGAGAGAACCAGAAACAGGTTTGTCATGGTATCACCATTCCGGATCAACACTTCTTCCGAGTAAACCTTCAATTCTTCAAACCGGATTGCCATTTCTCCCAGCATTTCATCAGAAATTCCGGAAAAAACCTGGATGTTCTTTAAATACAGCACACGTTCAATTATTGGTCTCATAGAATCCCTATATTTTGCTTTGATTTTCGTGAAACACTTCTGCTAAGTATCAGATCAAAAATCTTTCACCATTCTGAATTATTCCGTTTTCCTTAAAGGATCTCTCAGAGAGATGCCCTGACAAGAGCTGAATTACCATCACTGTTCTGTAACAATCCAGCGATTTGTGTTCCTTTTTTTACGTGTGAAATGAAACCATAATTTGATCCAATTCAATTTTTAGAAGGTTTGTGGCCATTTTCATTGTCACTATCCTGTAATACGGAAATTGACCGGCAATGAATTCGCGCCTGAAGGGATATCATGAAAGTGAATAGCCGGGAGAAAACACTGGCAATTGAGAGATAATTATGAAAGATAAGCGGACACACAAGAAGTTACGGCCTCCAATATCCGATTTGTCCCTGGCCACGTTGATGATATGGTGGAGTCGCGGAACCCATACCTTTCCAGTATCGCTTTTAAATGACAATTTGGTCATTCATTACGACGGACCACAATCCGAACGGTGGATGTCGTTGATTGGATACAACCACCGGAATCCGAACGGTGGATGTCGTTGATTGGATACAACCACCGGATCGAGGAATCCCTGGAGACCATTCTCGATGAATGCAAACACCGCGGTATCACAAAGGAGCATTTATGAATACAGCGACCATTCACATACCTGAAACATTACCCAGTGAGATAGTACAAGGATTGATTCAAGAATTTGAAAAAATGCTTGAATCAAAAGCTAATGAAGTGAATAGCCAGGAATGGGCGAACTTAGTCGAAAGTGAGCAATCTCAAGCATGGTTGGAAGCTATGGTTGCTCAAGTGGATATTGAACACAGCGCAGAGAAAACAGAGAAGGGTGGATGGAACAGATAAAATCTTATCGCTCATCTCAATTTAAAAAATCCTTTGAAAAACTTCCTTTATCTGTGCAAGAGCAGGCTAAAAAAGCCTACGCTCTTTGGAGCGATAACCCTTTTCATAATTCCCTTGAATTCAAGGTTATCAATAAGAAATTAGATGTTTATTCCGCAAGAATTAGCCTGAATTGGAGAGTGTTAGGACTTTTTTAAGGAGGCTTCCCCACCAGCGGTAGGGAACCACAAAATATTCGTAACGATTGGAAGAAAGGAGCAAGTATATGATTATTCGCACGTTATCCGATATTGAACAGACTGACCGTGATGTTGCCTGGGGGAATGGACAAAGCCGAAGATTTCTCATTGCCAGTGACGGAATGGGTTTCACGTTGACGGATACTGTCGTTCTGGCGGGTTCAGAATCAAGATTGCAATATCGTAATCACGTTGAAGCTTGTTATTGCATTGAAGGCGAAGGGGAAGTTGAGGTGGATGGTAAAATTTACCCGATCAAGACCGGCACAATGTATGCGCCAAATCAACACGATATTCATTATCTTCGAGCGACTAAGACAATGCGTCTGGTGTGTGTGTTTTCGCCTGCGTTACAAGGCCCTGAATCCCATCAACTGCAACACACAGACAATCCTTCCGCCTCAAGTTATTAACGGCATCGCTTCCGGGTTTCGCATGAATTTTTCTCAGACTTCAATGACTGATTTTATAGAGCTTGTTCGTACACAGGCTTCCAAAAATCCGCACAATATTGCCGTTTATCACCGTAATCAGATACTCAACTATGAACAGCTTGAGCGTCGTTCTAATCAACTCGCTCATTATTTACTGAGTCTGAAGATCCAACCTGAGCAGTTGATCGGTTTATGTCTGCCCCGTTCGATCCTGTTGACGGAGGCCATGCTTGGAATTCTAAAGGCCGGAGCGGCTTATGTGCCGTTAGATCCTGCTTATCCACGCAAACGTCTGGAAGACATGCTGGAAGACAGTCAACTGAATATTGTGCTCCTGAATGATGCCACCGATCATCTGATTTCATCGTTAAAAACCCTCAATTCTGAACTGCAAAAAATTCATCTGGCATTGAACTGGGAGATCATTGCGTCATTCCCTTCAACGCCTCCCGATATCACCTTCCGTGACGACCAACTTGCCTATTGTTTATACACATCAGGTTCCACAGGAAAACCCAAAGGGGTGCTGATGGAACACAAACCGTTGTCCAATTTAATCCACTGGCATCTTAAAAATCGTGTGACTCCCGCACGTCAATTGCAATTCGCACCTCTGAATTTTGACATTTCTTTTCAGGAGATTTTCGCGACCTGGTGTTCAGGTGGCAGTTTGTTTATCATAGACGATTCTGTCAGACGCAATCCATCCGCATTATTGGATTTTATCTGCACCCACGCCATAGAAAAACTCTATTTGCCATTTACGGCCCTGCAACAATTGTCTATTATCGCACACGACAGTGATCACTACCCTGTGCAATTGCGTGAGGTGATTACCGCTGGAGAACAATTGCAGATTACTCCGGCAATTCGGGAACTCTTTACACGTACCGGTGCCCGGTTGCATCATCACTATGGCGCAACGGAGTGTCAGGATGTTACCGCACTGGATCTGACAGGTGATCCGCAAGATTGGCCCTTACTCCCCTGCATTGGAAAAGCGATTGATAATATACAGATCCATATTCTGGATTCGCGGTTATCTCCGGTAGGCAGGGATGAAACAGGTGAACTTTATGTGGCGGGAGATGGACTGGCACGTGGTTATCTGCATCGGCCGGAACTGAATGAGGCTCGATTTATCAACACACCAGATATCGGACGCCTTTATAAAACCTGCGACAGAGCCCGATACGGCACCGATGGACAGATAGAATTATTAGGACGATCTGATCATGCGGTGAAAATTCGTGGATTCAGCGTGGAGTTGGGGGAGATTGAAGCGATTTTACTGCAACATAAAGATATAGATCAGGCAGTGGTAGTGGCACATCAAGATGATTCCGGTCATAAACGACTGCTGGCCTATGTGGTGTTACACAAAAACAAAATACTATCCACCCAGCAATTGCATGAACATCTGGAACAACGTTTACCTCAATACATGATTCCGGCAATGTTTATTCTCTTGGACGGCCTGCCTATGACGCCAACCGGCAAAGTCAACCGTGGTGACTTACCACCACCTTTTATGCAGGTGCGTCCGGAAGTGGATCACAGTTTTGAATCGGCACGTACCCCCCTGGAAGAAACCTTGACTACAATCTGGCAAAACGTGTTGAACATTGAACAGATCGGAATCCATGATGATTTTTTTTCACTGGGAGGAGATTCCTTTTTGCTGATTACATTATTCAGCACGATAAAGAATCAACTGGGAACGGATGTCCCACTGGCTGATTTGCTACAAGAACTCAACATTGCCGATCTGGCCAACTTATTACAGCATAAGGCCCCGCATCCAAGCCATACCGCTTTGTCAGTCAATGAACTACAGGGCTATGCTATCTGTCCGCTTCAATCTCAGCTTCCGGCAGTTACAGAACTGAATAAGCCAAAAAATATTTTATTAACAGGTGCGACGGGATTTCTGGGTTCATTCCTGTTACAGGAATTGCTGGAGAAAACCGATGCTGATATTTATTGTCTGGTGCGGGGCAAGGACCCCTCACAGGCGTTACAACGTTTGCTCGACAGTCAGAAACAGCGTGAGTTATCCCTTTCAACAGATTTCCACAAACGACTGCATGTGGTGTGTGGTGATATGGCCAAACCCCTTTTGGGGGTAACCCGAAAACAATGGAAGCATCTGACTGAACTGATTGACAGTGTTTATCATGCCGCGGCAAATATTAACATGTTATACCCTTATCCGGTACTTCACGCCATCAATGTTCAGGGAACACAGGAGATTATTAAGTTTTCCACGCATTCACGTTGCAAAACCTTGCACTATATTTCCAGCACAGCCATTTTTGAAGCTCAGGGATTTTTTCATCGACAACAGCCGATTCCTGAAAATATTGATATTCAGGAATGTGCCCGTATTTACGGCGGTTATGCTCAAAGTAAATGGGTTGCTGAAAAACTGTTGCATCAGGCTCGGGAAAAAGGGCTTGCTGTGAGTATCTATCGTTTGGGGATGTTGACAGGACACAGCCGTTCCGGCGTATCCAATATCAACGACATGATGTGCAAACTGCTCAAACAGTTTGTGGTACAAAAACGCATCCCTGAATTGACCACTCCACTGGATATGACTCCGGTTGATTATGTAGCTCAGGTGATAGTCCATTTATCACAACAGACTCCGGAAAATGGCTACTGTTTTCATGTTGTGAATCCTCAACCGCCTTCTTTTTTTGAATTATACCGGTTCTTCAACCAATTGGGATATCCTCTGCAAATGATCAATTATGCTCAATGGATTGATCAACTTGAAAACCTGTCACTGGATTCAAAGGAAAACGCTTTGGGAACGATGTTGCCCATTTTTACGGAAAGCGTTGAGGGCAAAACCTACCTGGAATTTTCTTCTTTATGTCAGAACTTTAATCATGATAATACTCACCTTGGATTAAGCAACAGTTCTATACGTTGCTCTGCGGTAACACCGGATTTGTTGTCAACCTATTTGAATTATTTTGTACGGCAGGGCTTTTTGAGCGCTCCCTAACAACCTCTTCTCGTGGATCTACATGCTGAATAAATCACCAAAATCGCGTGCTTTTTTCGAACGTGCGCAAAAAGTTATTCCTTATGGTGTCAGTTCCAGTCATCGTTACTGGGGCGATTATACCCCGGTATTGCAACGTGGAAATGGAGCGTATGTGTATGATTTCGATGGCAATCGTTATATTGATTACCGTCTGGGGTTTGGGCCTGTCATTCTGGGACACGCTCATCCTTACGTCAATCAGCGAGTCATGGAAGCGATCCAGCAGGGGGTTACATTTGCGGCGACCCAACCCTATGAAGTCAGTGTCGCGGAACGCATTATCGCTATGTGCCCGTTTGTTGACATGGTACGACTGGACAACACCGGTTCCGATGCGACACGGCATGCGTTACGCCTTGCCCGTGGTTACACCGGACGAGACCTGGTGGTAAAATTTGAAGGTGCCTATCATGGCGATTACGATTACATGTTATGGACCACTCCGGACAGCATGAAAAGTCAGGTAGGCAACCGCAACCGGCCAATTCCCCATAAAACCAGTTTGGGTGTGCCCGATCTGCTGGCGCAGTTGCTCCTGCCCGCCGTATGGAATGATCGCGAAGGGATCACCGCCTTATTGCAGGAAAAAGGTGATGCCATTGCGGCTATTATTGTTGAACCCATCCTGGCTAATGCCGGAGGTTTAATGCCTGCGCCAGGATTTCTGGAATTTTTACGCACACAATGTGATCAATATGGCATTGTCCTCATTTTTGATGAAGTCAAAACTGGATTTCGGATTGCACCTGGTGGCGCCAGTGAATATTTTGGCGTGATTCCGGATATTGTCACCTATGCCAAAGCAATGGCCAATGGATATCCTGTCTCTGCCGTGGGCGGAAAACGCAAGATCATGATGGCACTGGCGCCTGGCAAAGTCGTTCATGCGGGAACCTACAACGGAAACGTCGTGGTCACTTCCGCCGCTGACGCAACCCTGGAATATATGCAGACTCATGATGTATTTGGTCATCTCAATCAGATTGGCCGGCAACTCATGGATGGACTGGGCGAAATTCTTTCCCGCCACAGTATCCCGCATCATATCCATGGAGTGCCCGCTTTATTTGGATTGACGTTGTCCACAAACAATCCCACGGATTGGCGTCAGGTGGTGGATACCAATCTGGAGTTATCAGAGAAACTCCTCATGGAATTGGTCAATGCCGGTATCATGACTGATTCTGATCCCCAGCAAACCTGGTATGTGTGTGACGCCCATACCACCGAGGATATTGCCGAGACACTTGATAAATTTGAAATTGCCTTACGCAATGCAAAGAATTAATTGCGTAATATTAATAAAGTGATGATCACCCTTGATTTTTTAATAATGCAAAGAGGAGTTAACAAATGAGTGTTGCTGTCAACAGTTATAATGAATGGTCCCCCTTAAAGGAAGTCATTGTAGGTTCGGCCTATAACTACACATTGCCGCCGATTGATCAGTCCTTCAAATTATTTTATCATGATCTGATCAATCCCAAATTCCCTCTCGAAGGCACACGCGTACTCAAGCAACAATATGTCGAGGAATTGGAGGAGGATCTCAATAATCTGGTCGCGGTTTTTGAACAACTGGGAGTCAAAGTACACCGTCCTGCACAATTGCCTGAAGCCTCTGTCATTCGCACGCCTTACTGGGAATCAACCGCGTTGGCCGCACTGAATATCCGTGATCAGGCGATTATCGCTGGTAATGAAATCATTGAAACCGCTCCGATGCTACGTTCCAGATATTTTGAAAATGATTTGCTCAAACCTGTTTTTTACGAGTATTTCAAGGCCGGTTCCAAATGGACACTGATGCCCAGACCGATGATGCTGGAAAAATCGTTTGATTTATCCTATGTGGCGCATCCTGAAGAGGGTATTAAGAACGCTTATGATATTAATAACCTTGCCCGTGATTACCCACAGCCGTCTTCTCCCTACGATATAGGATACGAATTGCTGTTCGATGGCGCTCAATGTATGCGTTTTGGTGAGGACTGGATCGTTGATGTTTCCAACTACAACCATGAATTGGGTTTTCAGTGGCTTCAACGACATTTTGAAGGAAAAATCAGGATGCACAAACTGGATAAAATCACTGACAATCATATTGATACCACCGTGATCCCTCTACGGCCAGGCACTCTGTTAATGCGCTACCCCCAGGATGTCAAAAAATTGCCTGCGGCCCTGCAGAAATGGGATATTCTGTATATCCCTGAGCCCGATATGAAAAACTTTCCCCAATACGATGACGATGATTTGGTGTTATCCAGTAATCTGATTGATGCCAATGTATTTTCAGTGGATGGCGATAAAATGATTGTTAATTCCTTGTACCCTGAATTAATCAAGTTGCTTGACAAACACAAATTTACCACCATTCCGGTACGCCATCGCCATCGCCAACTGGTGAGTGGCGGTTTTCATTGTTTTACCCTGGATACCGTTCGGGCCGGTGGCATGGAAAAATATTTTTAACGAGTCACCTCATATTTAAATTGCACGGGTTAAGATTCTTTTTGAAATCATGTCATCCTGAGTTGGTCAGTGCATGTTAGGGGTACTGACCAATGTTCAGAAGGATTTTCCAGCAAAGAATTTCTAAAGAGGATGACTTGTGGGTATTGGCGAAGAGGTTCCGGGTTTCAGTCCCAGGCGTCACGCGGAATGGGAATCTTCCTCCACCAGGAGCTCTGATGATTTCTGACGATTCTTCATGAGAGGAAGCATCGCATTGACAGATCCTGCGCCCACACTGGTTATAAACAAAATCACC
Source organism: SAR324 cluster bacterium (assembly GCA_015232315.1). Taxonomy (NCBI): domain Bacteria; class Deltaproteobacteria; species SAR324 cluster bacterium. The sequence goes on from JADFZZ010000021.1 coordinate 50,923, forward strand.
GAAGCCAGAATTTTGAAGTTAAACAGGAATATTCCGGTAATTCCGATGGCACCGGGAATGATGGCGGTTAAAAAACCATGACGTGTATTGTCAGCCATTTCCGTAGCCAGTTCAAACAGAGTCGGAACATGTTTCAGCGTATGATCCATCAAAACGATACCGGCAGTATCCAGGGCCGCAGTCGATGCACCCTGAATGGAAACCGACACATTAGCCGTTTTTAAGGCGACTGTGTCATTGATGCCATCCCCTATAAAACATATTGATTTTCCCTGTAGTTGAAGTTCCTGAATAATTTTTGCTTTATCCTGGGGCAATACTTCTGAAAAATAATGCTCAATGCCTAGCTCCTGAGCCAGTTTGCGGGTAGGTGCTTCATGATCTCCGGAGATAATATAGGTGGCGAGTCCCAGTTCCTTGAGTCGCCCGATCACAGATTGTGCTTCAGGACGTAAGGAAACATGGAGTTCCAGAATGCCAATCAATTGCTGGTTGCAGGCCACATACACCAGTCCGTAACCATTGTCTTCAGCCGTTTGTCGGATTTTCTGAACCAGTGCGCCGGGAGAGAGTGAGATCGCTTCGTTCGTCATAAAACGCTCACTTCCCACATGAATCTGAGCGGTTCCCACTTTCACCTTAATGCCGTACCCGATTTCATAAAGAGCATCCTCAATCTCCGGTATCATGATCTGGCACGCCTTAGCCTGTTTGACAATGGCTTTGGCAATGGGGTGTGACTGTTTATGTTCTGCCGCCGCCGCATATTGCAGAATCACTTCTTCCGGTTCATCATTCAGGAGGTAAATCTGACCCACTTGAGGCTCCTCCAGGGTCAGGGTTCCCGTCTTGTCAAACACAACCGTATCCACGTCCTTTAATAATTCCAGACAGCGTCCATCCTTCACCAGAATCCCCTGCTCGGACGCAAGTCTCAGATAATTCAATACTCCCAGGGGAACCGTCATTCGGGTGGTCTCCATAAAGTTACAACTGACCATGGCTGTGGCACTGATCGGTCCCATCATCGCCCATGTCACCCCACCCATCGCAATGGTTGGACCTGCCAGCATATCCGCGAACTGGATGGTTCTGGCTTCCACAGAGGACTTGAAATCAGCCGTATTCTGTAAAATCCTGCCGATCTTGGCCGCCGAGGTTTCACTGGCTTCATGAACCACCTTTACCTGAATTTTTCCGCTAATCACCATCGTGGCGGCAAGCACGGAATCACCGGATACTTTTTCTACCGGTTGAGACTCTCCTGTCAGAATATGTTGATCGACCGAAGCAAAGCCCTGCACCACGATCCCGTCAATCGGAATCATTTCACCAGCCTGAAGGATAATGATATCTCCCGACTTCAGGGTTTCAAACGGAATTTCGATCTCTGTCCCTTCCTTGAACAACCAGACAAATTGAGGCTGCTGACCAAAAATATTTATCATTTGTTTTTTGGACATATCCTCTGTTTTGAGCAACAGTTTGTTGCTTAAAAAAAAGGCAATGGATGCCAGTGATCCAATCCAGTAATATCCGGTAGCAAAGGTTCCTACGATGGCAATGCTGTCCACCGCACTGGCTCGAATCCGTTTTTCATGTATCAGATTATGAAAGGTGTCTTTGAATATGGGCAGGCTGACATAGATGAGCAAGGGCAGGGTAATCAGATTGATGGGCGTATAAACCAATGCGCCCAGTGTTGCTGTTCCCAAAGTAACGCCAGCGACTTTTATATAATGATCGAGTTCCTCCTCAGTCTCCTTATGGGACAGAACCTTTGAAGATTCCGGAATGATTGGAATGTTCGGTTCTTGTTCTCCGGAATCGGATAAAGAGAGTTTTTCAGAAACCAGAATGGGCTTGGAGGTTGGGTTTTCGCCTTCTTTGTAGGCGGAATATCCGGCATAAGCCAATCCGCCTAAAATCAATATTGCTGGAAGCATAGCAGGTTCTCCCTAAAGTAAAGGTACATCAGATGCTTTTAACGCTTGATACGGGATATGTATTTCTTCCAAATCCTCAATTCCCAATTCAATGTCAAGTTGATGATAGGCCTGGTATAAGATTTGTGGTCCCAAATAGGATCAACCCCGTTTTTTAAGGGTTTCTACACATGTTTATACACGGGTGTCATATCGAGCGAAAGTTTGATGAGTTTGTTTTTCAACTGGTTGAGTTTGATGAATTCCTGTCCCCATTTGATCAATTCTGTAGAAAAGATTGGATCAAAGCCCAGCCGACTGCCCACATATCTGAAATAGTCCACTTCTTCGCGTGTCAAGCGGTCATCCGTGATCACCACTGAAGCCAGATACATGATCAGTTGAGAGGCTTTGGTTCGGCTGGTTTTAAGAATTTCCAGTTTGGGTTTTTCCTTTCTCTGGATGAACGACATGATGCGGTTCAGCATGGCTTTGTCTTCAATGAAGGCGAGCAGATATTTCAAATAAGTGATTTCATTCGGCGTGATCTTGCCATCAGCACAGACGACTCCTACAATCGCATGAGCAAACCACTCTTTTTCATGGTCATCCAGAAGCTTGATAAATTTTTGAAATACGATTTTGTTGACATCCACTTCGTCATTTGTCTTTTCATGCATGTTCCCGTAAATCATTTCCATGCCTTCAATGATTTTCTGCAGGGTCTTGTTATCATTTTCAACGTTTTTAATGTGCTGTAATTCTTCAGGGGTCAGGCTCATAGAATTCTCTCTGCGCAATAGCGGTTTACTGTGAATTTTTGTGTTGAAGACGCTCAAAATCGCTCGGATCATGCGAACAAAACAGATCCACTTCTCCGGGATGTTCCTGTTTTAATTGTCTCAACCGTTCCACATTGGCCCTTCGTGTGTCACGGTCCATCACGTTGAATTGCTGGAGTATCGTCAGAACCGGTGTGCAGTGGGGATGCGTTACGGAAACCTCCGCATGATAAAAATAAGCATCGCCGCAATGGAACAACCAACCATTGTCTGTCTTGACCGCAATTCCTGAATGTCCCGGAGTGTGACCGGCAAGGGGAACGATCAGGATTTCGGGCAACTTATCCTGAAGGGCCTGAACCGCTTCCAGTCCGAACCACTGTTCCCCATGCAACGAACGGGGGTCCCACACAGGATGATGATTCCACTGAAGGCGCCGATAACGCAATAACTGCATGAGTCCCGGTGAGACAACGCCCGTCTCATATTCTGTTTTGAAAATGTGAATCTGCGCCTGGGGGAAATCCGCAATACCACCGATGTGATCGAGATCCAGATGGGTCACAATGATATGCCTGACATCACTGGCCTTAAAACCGAGAGTCTCCACCTGTTTCAAGGCGGATTCTTCAGGTTTCAGCGCGGGTAGCAGCATTTTGAGATTCAATCGGCCAATTCGTTTTTCGGGCTTCAGAATATCCTGCATTCCGATGCCGGTATCCACCAGAATCAATCCTTCGTCACTTTCAATGAGCAGACAATGACAAACCAGGTGGGCTTTGGCGAACAAGCCGCCTGAATCATTGACCAGAAAACGTCCACGCACACACATGGTACCGCAATTCAAATGATGTATTCTCATGTGAAACTCTCTGCGAATGTTATGGAAAAGAGGCTCTTTTCAAGGGAGCACGGTTTTTAATGCTGAAGGGTCAATTTGGCTGTTGATCCGGAGTTCAACATGTTCGTTCATCCTATCGCTGAATCCAGGGACGAACATCCACCACATGCATCCCCGCGGAACGGGCCGCTTGCAGTCCGGCCTCCGCATCTTCAAACGCCACGCATTTTTCAGGGGCAATCCCAAGCTGTTTTGCCGCTATCAGAAACACGTCCGGTGCGGGTTTGGGAGGACACGTGCCCCGTGAACTGATCACCGCGTCAAAGAAGGCCAGAATTCCGATTGCCCGCAAGGAAGCTTCTGCGGATTCTTTGGTGCTGCCTGTCGCAACGGCCATGGGGCGTTTTCCATAAAAACAGCGCACAATGTCAACCACAAATGTTACCGGGCGCAATTCACTGGCAGGCAGACTGTGGAAACAGGCATCCCGTTCCGCGGCAAGAGCACCGATATCCACGGTTTTTCCCTGTTCAACAGCCAGACGCCGAATGATCTCATCTACGGGAACACCGGCCCATTGATAAAATCGGGTTTCAGTGAATTCCAACTGGTGACGAGTCATAACAGTATTCCACGCCTGGTAATGCAAGGGCATTGAGTCAACCAGGGTGCCATCGCAATCAAATATCAAACCTTGATATCCTCGGGGTAATTGCCATTCAGACATAGCATTCCTCATCTCGACAGTGGTAAGTTCTCAGCGTTCAGTTTTCAGTTTTTTTGTAAGCGTTCAGCTTTCAGAAACCTTTTTGTAAAAATTAGATATATTTTCTGACAGTAAGCCGAATCATGGCAATTCGTACCATGTTTTCAGCAGTTTCAATAAGAATTTCAAAGTCTTTAGCAAGTCGTCGGAATCCTCCAAACCAGGCGAGAGTTCGTTCAACAATCCAACGTTTGGGTAAAATGGTCATTTTCCCATCGTTGGAGTTTTTGGGTTGATCCTTGACGGTTTTGGAAATATCAAGGCGTTTTCCCAGTTGTTCCCGGACAAAGTCCACGGAGGTTCCCTGGTAGCCGCCATCGGCGGAAAAAGCGTCAAGCGAAGGATAACGTTCCAGCGCTTCCTGGAAGACACGGCATCCCTCCACCGTGTCGGATTTATTGGCGGCATGTACGATGATATGGAGCAGGTTTCCCAGAATGTTGACACAGATATGGCGTTTGCGGCCTTTCACTTTTTTCCCGCCGTCAATGCCACGATCGTCGCTATCATATGGGGTTTTCACACTTTGGGAATCGACGATTCCATAGGAAGGTGTGGCGGAACGCCCTTGTTTTTGACGGGCAAGGGAGTTGAGAGCATCCAGGATTTTTTGCCATGTTCCATTCCGACACCACTTGCGATAGTGGTCATAGACCGTTTGCCAAGGCGGAAAATCATGAGGAAGATACTCCCATTGACAACCCGTTTTGTTGATATAAAAGATGGCATTGATAATCGTTCGTCGGCTGTGAATATGGGAAGACCCCCGACCATCCTTGGGACGGAGAAAGGGTTCGATCACGGACCATTCGGCATCGGTAACGTCGCTGGGATACATAGTACCTCGTAGGGAGTAGGTTGGAAATACCCCCTTTATACCATCTTTATGACAATTGATGAAGAATCTAAAAAATAACTTTTTTTTTACCAAAAGGCTTCTTATAGAAAAGTGTCAGCTCATATCATTCAAGGAAAAGAATCCTTTTTCATTCATACATTGACTAACTTGATTGGAACACAAACAGATTTATTGGTAATATCCCCTGAGCACGACGGAATCTGTGCTATGGGAGATTTTTCAAGGTTGAATATTCAGGATTTTGTCAGGCAAACAAAAGATATTACGGGGGTAAGATATTTAAAAATGGTTGAGAAACCTTTTGTATGAGATGATTCAACTTTTTTTATAAACTTCTCTCCTATGTCCTACCGCAATGACTAATACAATGAGTTTTTCATCAAAAATTTCACAAAGAACCCGATAATCACCAATCCTATAACGCCAATATCCGCTTTTGTCACCTTTTAACGGTTCTCCAAAGTGGCGTGGATTTTTGCAATCTTCTATTCGTTCACTGAGAAAATCCAAAATCCGTTTTTGGGTGGAACGATCCATTTTTCTGATTTGCTTTTCGGCAACGGTTCCGATTTTAATTTTCCAACCCAAGTTCTTTCCTTAATTCCGCTAATGATTTTGTGGTTTTTTGTTGAGATGTTGCTTTTTCCACTAAGGCTAAATCTTCTTCATCTTCCAGCATTCTTAGAATAGCATCTCGAACGATGGAGCTTTTCGTTTTACCTTTGGCTACCGCCAAAGCGGATATTTGTGCTTCGATGGTTGAATCAAGACGCAAGGCAATCATAAATAATCCTTTAACAAAAGTTATACAGTGTTATACAAATAGTAGATTCTTTGATTTTGGTAATCAAGATGTTTTTGTGAATCTTTCCTTTTGCTGAAAAGAAACGTGACAAATGAAAACATAAAAATTACCTTGTTTTATGTAACAAAGTAGTAAACATTATAGGAACAGTTTTAAACTAAATTTTGGATAAATTGAACGAAATCAATGGTTTTGTGGAAGATATTTTTTGTTTTGTCAAATCCAGTCGCTCCGACCATTTTTTCCTTCCTTGTTCACGTTCCTTCCCAAACTACCAAGTTCCTTTAACATAGTTCTTGATTCACGTTTTATCAGGAAAATCCACATGAGACCAACAAGTGATTTGCACGTTACAGGCACAGAACCCATCATCACGCCAACACATTTAAAAGCTTCAGTTCTGATGAGTGAGACCGCTAATTCCACGGTCATAACCTCGCGAGAAATCGTTGAAAATATCCTTGATGGTAAAGACCGACGTTTGCTGGCGGTCATCGGCCCCTGTTCCATCCATGACGTGGATGCCGCGATGGATTATGCCAAACGTTTGAAAAAACTGGCTGATCACATTCAGGACCGAATTTTTGTAGTGATGCGGGTATATTTTGAAAAACCAAGAACCACGGTAGGCTGGAAAGGCCTGATCAATGACCCTGATCTGAATGAAACCTACAACATTGACAAAGGTTTGCGCCTTGCCAGAAAACTGCTCATCGACCTCAATGAAATGTGCTTGCCGACGGGCACTGAAATGCTGGATCCCATCACCCCCCAGTACATTGCGGATCTCATTTCGTGGAGTGCCATCGGAGCCCGCACCACAGAATCACAGAAACATCGTGAAATGGCCAGTGGTCTATCCATGCCTGTGGGATTCAAGAATGGAACAGACGGAGGACTTGCTGTAGCCGTTAACGCCATGAAATCAGCAAGAGAACCGCATCATTTTCTGGGAATTGATGAACAAAGCCGGGTAGCGATCATTAAAACATCAGGCAATCCCTACGGGCACATCGTATTGAGAGGTGGTTCACAAGGTGACAATTATCACCGGGACGCCATCAAAATTACAGAATCAGAATTGAGCAAAGCCGGACTCCGCACAACAATAATGGTAGATTGCAGTCATGCAAACTCCAATAAAGATCCCTTTAAGCAAGAAACAGTACTCAAAGATATCACGTCCCAGATTGTGGCAGGAAACCAGTCTATAATCGGATTCATGATAGAAAGTAATCTATATGCGGGCAATCAGGAAATTTCACCTGCTATGAAATATGGCGTGTCGGTAACGGATAAATGTCTGGACTGGGAAAATACAGAAAGAATTCTCATTGAAACATGGAAACAAATCCAACGATAATCAGGTTTAGTTACAAACCTTGTTTTGGCATTGATGCTCTGTCTGCACATGAATATCTACGGGTAAATTGCAGTAATCTATCTCATAAAAAAAAACTTGTGTTTCAAATGGTCTCATTGCATTTTCTCCGTCTTGTCAGTTGCGACTGCTCACATAATTATGCAGGATAATTCTTTATATCAGGAGGTTTCATGGCTTATATTGTTACCGCATATTGTGAAAACTGCCGTTACACAGACTGCGTGGAAGTGTGTCCGGTGGAAGCATTCCATGAAGGCCCCACCATGCTTTATATCAATCCGGAAACATGCATTGACTGTAATGCCTGTGTGGAAGAGTGCCCCGTGGAAGCGATTTATGCCGATGTGGATTTACCAGCACAATGGGAGAGTTACACCCAGTTGAATGCTGATAAATCACAGGAATACCCGGTGATCACAGAGAAAAAAGATCCATTGCCTACCGCAAAGACACTGGAACAACTGAAGGCCCAGGGGTAATATACCCTTATGCAGTTGCAGGTAAAAATTCATGATCTTTCTCAAGAAGAACTGGTGCTGGAGGCCTTTCCCGCACCTTCAGATTATGAACGCATTCAGGAAGCGATAGGACCGCAAAAGGAGCCATTCCACTACATTCTTAAATTGTCCAGACAGGGGGATAGAATCACACTCAATGGGCACATGTATGGTCATTGGAAGTTGATTTGTGATCGTTGTCTGAGTCCATATCAATACGATCAGGAAGAGATATTTCAGACACAGTTTCTTCCAGAACAGGAAGTCCCGGTTGAGAGCGAAACAATATTGTCACTGAATGATCTGGAAACAGAGTTTTATCAGGGCGATTGTCTGGATCTGAAAGATCTTCTTGAAGATCAAATACTTCTTGGAATTCCTTTTAAAAAACTGTGCACGGAAGAATGTCTTGGTCGTTGTTCCCGTTGTGGAATTAATCTCAATGAACAGCACTGCGAGTGTTCCCGCATGATTGATCCAGATCATCCGTTTGCCGCCTTATCACAATTGATTCAGAAATAGTTCCGCAAAGGTTTTAAGTTGGATAACCTTTGTAGCTATTGAAGAATATGTTTTCTTCATTCCAGAAATACTGATTGAAGATTTATTTTTTTATCACGAGAATGACGTTTATTCTCTTTAACACACCATAATAAACATTGAGGTCCTATGGCAGTACCTGAGAAGAAAATTTCCAGAAAACGCAGAAATCAGCGACGCGCTCACATCAAACTGGAAACACCCGGATTATCATCCTGTACCAATTGCGGTGCAACCATTCAACCCCATAGAATCTGTCCTGAGTGTGGTTATTACAAAGGAATTCTAATCACAGAAGTCGACAATTATTGATTTGGATAAAGTTCCGATAAAGGTTGATTATGTGGATTGCTGTTGACGCAATGGGTGGCGATACGCCGTTAACCATACCCGTAGAAGGTGCGGTTCGTGCTATCAATGATTTTGATCTCAACGTTGCTTTGGTTGGACAGGAAACCGCGATCCGTCAGGAGTTGCAGAAATATTCCTACGATCCTTCCAAAATTAAAATCATCCATTGTGATGAATATGTACGGATGGAAGAATCGCCGGCTGTTGCGTTACGCCAGAAAAAAAATTCATCCATTCGAGTTGCTATCGACAAGCACAAAGCTGGCGAAGTGGATGCTGTTGTGAGTGCCGGACACACAGGTGCGTCTATGGCTACGGCTAAAATGGTATTGAAATCGCTCAAAGGCATCGATCGTCCCGCTATTATCGCGGTCATGCCCTCCAGCAAAGGAAACTTTGTTCTTCTTGACGTTGGGGCGAATACCGACTGCAAGCCACATTACCTCCTCGAATTCGCACTCATGGGTGAAGCCTATTCCCAGGGTATTCTCCATAATCCCAATCCACGGGTTGGACTGTTGAACAATGGTGAAGAGGAAGGCAAGGGCAATTATCTCGCCAAGGAAACTTACAATCTCCTTAAAGAAAGTACTTTGAACTTTGTGGGAAACATTGAAGGCAAAGCCATGTTTAAAGGCGAGGCCGATGTGGTGGTTTGTGATGGATTTGTAGGAAATGTCACTTTGAAAGTAGCCGAAGGTACGTTTGATCTGATCAAAACATTCTTACAGGAAGAAATCACCAAATCATTTCTGGCCAAAATCAGTTATCTGGGAATGAAACCTATTTTTAAAGCACTCAAAGAACGTGCGGATTATAAGGAAATTGGTGGAGCCCCTCTGCTGGGTGTGAATGGAACAGTGATTATCTGTCATGGCAGTTCCTCAGCCACCGCCATTCGGAATGCGGTCAAACATGCTCATGATTGTGCGACAGTTGGACTCAATGACATGATTGCCAAGTTGCTCAATGCCAACCAGCAGTTGATTGAAAAGGCCATCAACCTCCCTCAATCATAAACTTCTCTCATCCTGTTTTTCCATTTGTCAGCCATCCTTAAAATGGATTCTTCCCTGGTCATTTGATGAATCTCATCCAGGGGAATCCATCTCAATTCCAGTGATTCCTCGTTTGCGGAAAAGGCTTCACTGGAAGATATCAACGCGAACCGCACATCTATGTGACAGCGATGAGTTATGACGCAAAAACAGAAGGATGTTTATTAAACCATGGTTGTGCGGCTTCAAGTTTGGCGGCCAATCGAAGCAACTTGGCATCTTCTCCGAATTTGGCAATAAACTGAACGCCAACTGGAAGTTTGTTCAAAGTCCAGTGCATCGGCACCGACATGGCGGGTTGACCGGTCAGATTTGCCAATTGGGTGAACGGAAGTTTACTGAAATTTCTGTGTGCCACCTGTTCCACAACGCCTGCTTTACGAAGAATTTGCCCTGATCCCAGCCGGTTAGCGAGTTTGATCCCCATAGATTCAATCATTCCAGGCATCAGTTCTCCAATTTTCACAGGAGGTGTCGCCGTTGTTGGAGTGAGTAAAAAATCATATTTCTGGTGAAATCTCCCCATAACACGGGCAAATGTATTCCAATGATGTTTGGCTTGGACAAACTCAGCAGCAGAATAGGCTTTTCCCAGCATTGCCAAGGTCCAGGTAGAGGGTTCGACATCTTCTGGAACAGGTTTACGTCCAAGTACCGTTTCCAATGAATCCACTTCAACTGCAACCTCGGCGCAATTCATCATCAGATAAACTTTTGCCAGCAATTCTCCGTCATATTCCGGAGCGGCTTCCTCAACTTCGAAACCCATAGTCTTCAATATATCAACGGTTTCAAGAACAGCCTTGACGCAATCAGAATTCACAGGTGTTTTCAAGGGAGATTGTGTCGTATAGGCAATTTTCCAACGACCGGCCCGGCGTTTGATTTCTTCCAGATAAGGACGCAACGGCGGGGCAATCACATAGGGCGCACCAGCATCAGCCCCATGAATCGCATCCAGCATGGCGGCACTGTCTCTGACGGAACGTGAGATCACATGTTCCACGGCGGCACCCTGCCAATTTTCACCAAGATCAGGGCCTGTCGGAACTCTCCCCCGTGTGGGTTTCAGGCCAAACACGCCGCAACACGATGCTGGTATCCGAATGGATCCGCCGCCATCTCCAGCAGATGCCATGGGCACCATCCCCGAAGCAACAGCCGCGGCAGAACCCCCACTCGAGCCACCGGGAGTATGGAGGGTGTCCCACGGATTTCTGCTTGGTCCAAACAATTCAGGTTCTGTGACACCCATGATTCCAAATTCAGGAGTGTTGGTTTTTCCAAGAATGATCACACCCGTTTTTTTATACCGGGTCATAATCTCGCTATCATAGGTGGGGACATAATGCTTGAGAGCCTTGCAGCCTTTTGTCATGCGTACTCCGGCATAACTCGAACTCAAATCCTTGATCAGAAATGGCACGCCCCTGAATGGTCCGTCTGGCAATTCCTGTTTTGCCTGTTTCTGGGCCTGTTCAAAAATCTTGGTGACCACAGCATTTACACGGGGATTGATCTTTTCGATGAAATACATCGCGGTCTCCACCAGTTCAGCCGGAGAAACTTCCTTTTTTTTGATCAGTTCAGCCAGACCTGTAGCGTCATAATTGGAATATTCCTTAAAGATAGCCATAATGTTCCTTGAGCGTTTGAGAATGGAATTTTATTTCACCGGTTCTGACTGATGACGATGAAGGTTGCGTTGAAAATAACTGCGTGTAGTGGAACCATCTTTGTGCCCCAGAAGTTTTTGTAATTTTTTCCAGTCCTTGTTAGACACGGGGCCAATCTCGTGAAACATTCTCATGGCAAATGTCCAACGTATGCGTTCAGACGTGACAGGGATCCCCAGTTTTCGGCTCAATTCTGAAAAAAACAGGGTCACGGTACCAGCCAGCATCCTCTTTCCTGTTTTTTGAAAAACCCAGCGGGAAGGTGATCGCAATTCCAGTAAAACACCAAGCAATGTTTCATCAATTGGAATTCTCCGGAGCGACCCTTCCAGTGATGGTGTGTTTTTCAAATCAGGAACAATGATTTCACGACATTTCCAGAGATCCACATGGTGCCAGGTAAGTGCCAGAATCTCACTTCGACGCATGCCCGTATTCAGGGCAAACAGAAAATAGTGATAATACCACCGATCCTTATCCTCCAATTTCTGGCAAATGATCTGTATTTCCTCAACGGTGAATGACCGTGCAAATGGTTTTCTTGGATTTTGCTTGTCCATAATCTTTCTTAAAATTTCACACTCATTCCTGTTGAAATCATTCCACCGCTCGCATCAATACTATGATCTGCCACGTTGGATTTTCCCGAAAACTGAAATTTATACCACTGATATGACGGCTGAAGAAACAAACTCCATAACCGGTCACCCCAGATAAAATGATAGTCCATTTCCACAAAAGCATCCATTCCCAAGGTCTCTGAAACAGATCCCCATTCACTCAATGAACGGATCTCCATCTCAGCCTGACCTGCGTTTATTCCCCATCCCAGACTCACAGGCAAACTGTTCAACGACATCATATTGGTCAATCCTGTCGTATAGAACCGCATCTGATATTCAGAAGATGTCAAAAATCTAAACCCCAGGGCATGGCGCCATGAGGGCCAGAGTTTATTCCGGGTCAACAGTCTCAGATCCGTTCCCCAGGTGCCTCCACCTGGTTCAAAGACAGCGACGGTCTCCGCTTTTTCAGTGATAATCACCTGATCCTGAAAATTGAGATAATCCAGCGACACGCCTAACGTGTCTGACTGAATATCCGGATTGGTCACATTGCCAAAAACCAGCAACGACCCTAGTAGAAATAGCAGAAACATAAGGACAACCGTTTTTAAAGTTGTTGATTCATTCCTGCTGTAAATAATTTGGTGATGAAATCCTGTGGCCCGCCGCGATGTCATCCCCGTGAAAACGGGGATCCAGGAGTGCGCCGATGGATTCCGTGTCAAGCACGGTATGACACCGTGCGTTGGCTTGATTCGGTTGCCGTCACCAGAAAATTTACAGCAACAATTCTTTTCTTAACAACAGAAAACAGGATTTGTAAATATCATTTTTGATTTCTTACAAATCCTTGACACAACGAAAACCCACATCAGGCCATGCGAGATTCGGGCGGGAATGGCCTCGATAATATCCCACAGCCTCATACGCGCCAAAAGCCCAGGAACTTCCGCGAATCACCCTGTCATTGATCTGGTCTGAGGAAACACTACTGCCATCATAAGACCGAAACTGATCCGCGACAAATTCACGCACATTTCCAGCCAGATGATAGATCCCTTCCGGAGTGACATCACGATTGGACGTGTAAACAGGAATACTGCTTCCAATTTCAGCTTCACGAGTGTTTGTAAAATTAGGCGAAAAACCTGAACCATTCCAGGGATACTTGCGTCCCTGTGTGCCACGTAGCGCACGTTCCCATTCCTGCTCTGAAGGCAAGCGTTTCTGCATGAACTGGCAATACAGTTTTGCGTCTTCCCAACTGATCCTGACAACCGGATGGTCTTTGCTCGCAGGATCAAAATTTCCTTCAGTCCAATGGCTTGGCATCCGGTGATTGGTTTTACTGGTAAACACAAAATAGTCCCCATTGGTCACTTCATAAGGATCAATCATGAACGATCTCAAGTTGACCATGCGTTCCGGTGAGGAGTTATACAAAGGATCATTGCTCCCAAATACGGAAGACCCCCCTGAAATCAACACCATTTTTCCGGCATTGCCTCGTTGACTTTTCCTTTCCTGGATTTTCCTGGCAAACGGATTGACAGGTTCCATCTTCATGGCTTTCGGCGCCACCTTGAATTTAATCAGATCGGCCCACAACAGCACACCAGTGAACACGCTCATCATTTTAAGGGAAGCGACATATTCGCCATTTTCTCTGAAATTGATGGTTCCATAAAGAAACGAATCCACCCCATACAGTTCTCCCAGCCTTCGTGCCTGGGACTCATCAATAAATACAGCCTGGTTCAGTTTTTGTTCCTGAAAAATGAGTTGCAGGTTTTCCCGGTCAATCACACCAATATCTGGTTCCCGTGAAAAAACAGTGGTCATATAATCAATCACTTCTTCCGGCATGAAGGGCGCAACAACATCAATATTCCAGAAACTGATCCGATTGATTTTTTCCTCTTTCATCAGCAATTTTTCTTTTCGAACGGATTGAATGACCTGCTGACTCAGATCGTTGAGCAAATCATGATTATCGGACAGGGATTCCATCGGAAAAACATCGGCCCAGACAATTTGAGAGTTCTGGATATCAATGGCTTTCAATACCAGCGATTCATTATACAGCGTGCCATAAATAAAAACCTGAACTCCCAGAATTTTGCCCAATTCTTTGTATTCATTGGGCGAAACAAATTCTGACAACTGCATGCGCTGTTCTTTGAGGAGCAACTGGAGTTTGGAACGATCTGTCACTTTGAACCGTCGGGTTCGGACCAGTTTGACATTGGTGTAGTCAATCAACTCATTGAGATTGAGATTGAGATTGACGCTACGTTTTTTGATCCGTGAAATGGCCAGTGTTTTGTAATCGGGGCCCATAAATTTCTGAATAGAGTTCGAAATTTTCCCCGCCAGAATTTCTGTGTCAATATAATTGGACGCGGCCCATATTGGCGGATGAACAAATAGCATCGCCAGCACCATCAACGTCAGTTTTGTTCCAGATTTGAAGGTTAGCAGGTCATGCACCACGGGATACCAATGCTTCATAATGTTGTCTCACTTGATGTTTTGACTCAAATGCCAGTTGCCGGGCGGCATCCTGCTGGTATTTATCGTCCGGTTTCCAGTATCGGGTCTTTAAACGATAAGGCCTGAGGCCATTTTCAATGTCACCGGGTTCACAAAACAGATCCTCAATCGCTGGACGATCGACCCAGCGGTCTCCCAGATTTTTTTCCAGGGCATAATACCAACGCGCAAAATGTTCGATCCGCGTTTCCTCAAAATAGCCCGATGGCTTCAAATATTTAATCAACCGCCGCAAGGCCTCACTGTGATTGTAACGGTCATAATCCACCACATAGAGACTTTCAGAAAGAAAGAGTGGTTTGCCATGCATAAACAATTCTTTTTCACGCAAAGTGTTACCAGATTGAACAATTTCTATGCCCACACTGCCTTTTTCCGAGTTCAGCACAGAATCTTCCACATTCTCCACAGAAATCAGTTTCAGCCCCGGATAAGCCGCCGTCACGATTCCTGTATAACGTCCCTTGACAAAAACGCGCTGTCCGGCCCGTGAAAGATACTCCAGATCATATTTCAGTCCGGAAGCCTCCGCTTTACCAGATCTTCGGCGCGAATTTCTCGAAATCAGGAAAAAACCCACCATGTCCTGGACATCCATCTGCAATGATTTGTTGAAACTGGTAAGATTTGCCGAACCCGCAACACGGATTCCTGTGGGCTTGTCCACATTGTAATTATACATCCCCCACTTGGTCACACTGGTGGGGTTATTCAGATAATATTGTGTCATGGCCAGCAATTCATCGAGTCCAACCACCGCAAAATCAACTTCATCCAGTTTGATCAGAGAGGAGCCATTATGCGGTTCTTCTCCTTCCACCCTTAAATGAATATCGCCGATTGCCCAGTCATAGCCCAGAAATCCAACCCGGTACGGTCGTTGTTCCCGTTTACGATCAATAAAAATTGAAAAGCAGGCAGGAGCCTCATTGTGGGATTCCACCAGAAATTTCTGCAGGGCTCCCAGATCATTACCGCTCTGTGCCTTGCTTTTTTTCAGAACATCGATGATCGCCTCAATTTCAGACGCCGGGGCACCCAGCAGTTTGAGCTTGTTGAGAAAATTCATTAAAATGCGTCCATTTCTTGGAACAACACACGTAACATCAAATGGTTGAGACATATCTATACACAATTAAAATCAAAAAAAGAGAAGCTGAAACGGTTTGTTTTCAGAAGAGTCACTCGTAAAAATAATTTTGCCTTGAAATACCATATCAAAATACGACATTACTGATATAGCAGACGACAATGGTGTGTTTCAAAAGATTTTTACGTAAAGTTCAATAACTCAGGAAAGTCACCAGAGAAACATTCTTATGCGTTCACTGAGTTTGCCCGGAAACCTTTACTTTTATTCATTCATACTACCCCGAAGGAAGGAAATTATGCGTCATCGAATTCTACTGGTTCTGTGTATGGGGATGCCCCTGTTCTCCTCAGGTATTCTGGCTCAGGAAGTTTTTGATCTTGATGAACAGCATCGCGGAGTTATTTACCAGGGAAATTATCAGATTTATCCGGAAAACCGTATGGGCAATGGTTTGTACCAGGACATGCAAATGGTCGTGACGGACCCCCAGCAAATAGTTCTTGAGTTTGACGAATTTGCGGAAAACCGAACCCTCGTCTATCTTTACAAAGATGTCCAGGGACGTTTGAACCTGGGACTGCATGATATGTCCCAGGATCAGAAAACCAGCATCAAACGTGTGGATAACCAGTTTTATGAGATTCGTGATTCTGCCATCGGTCAACGAAAAATCTTCCGCATTTTTGATGGAAAGCTTTATTCCGTTCTGGGAAAAGTACGAACGGCCACCAGTGTCACACCATCAGCCAATCTGATTGCTTTTTATCACATAACCTCCTCTGAAAATCTACAACTGGAAGACGGTTCCACAAAACAGGTATTCAATTTCAGAATTCATATCGTCAAACGTAACGAACTGGAGGTTCATTCCATTTACAACCTGCCTATCCAGGATGCGAGCCCGCGTATTGATCTGGACTGGGTGAATGACAAAACACTTTCCTACGCACTTTCCAACGGCGAACGTCATGAGATCCTGCTGGATCAGATGATCCCGGGCCTGTTTTAAGGAGCAATGTCCAAACATTTTCCCGCATTTGCCATTCTGTTGATTCACGGAGCACTCTTCATGGGAGTGTTCAATCAGTGGATAAATCCTCATCCTGACATGCTTGATCACTGGGTGTGGTCACGCGTCTTCGCGTTTTCCTATTATGAACATCCGCCCATGGTCGCCTGGTTGATGCGGACCATGACCTCGCTCACAGGAAACTCAGAGTTCTCCCTGGAGCTATGGGCCCAAATCATCAATCTCACCATTCTTCTTCTGGCTTATGGCATCACGGCCAGATTGTTCAATCCCCGTGCCGGTTTATGGACATTGATCCTGCTGGAATCATCACTTTACTGGTTTTATGGTTCCGCGTTTTTTCATATTGATCAACCATTCCTGATTTTCTGGCTCATCAACCTCTACCTTGCGGTCCGTTTCTGTCAGTGCGGCAAAACTCGTTATTTACTGGGCCTTGGCGTTGTCGCGGGATTCGGAGCCTTGTCCAAATACATCACCCTGTTGTTCTATGTGGGCTTTGGCCTCCACTTGTTATTCCATAAAGCCTTACGCAAGAATCTATGGAATCCCTGGTTGTATCTGGCAGGCATTATCTCACTGCTGATATTCACACCGGTTTTATGGTGGAATTATCAGCATGAGTGGGTTTCCTTCCGTTTTCAGTTCGGCCGTGGAATGAGCGGAGCCGATTTTGGTCAGAATTTTATCTGGTTCACACTGGGACATATTCTACTGTTTTCACCAGTCTGGTCCGTGTGGATTTTTCGTGCGCTTTGGTTGCACCGTCGATCCATGTTTGATCCGGATTTTTCAGGCAGTGTCATTTTAACCATCAGCCTGTTCGGTCTCACTTTTTTTTCACTCATGAGTTTTCGGGGCAACATTGCTGATCCACACTGGGCCAATGTGGGTTATCTGGGGGCGATGATTGTTTCAGGAAAATGGTTGTCAGATCAATGGGAAGAAAACCGCAACAAAAAACGATTAATCCTGCTTGCCGGAATGGGGGCCGGAATCAATGTTCTGATTGGAGGGCTCCTGTTCTGGCATATTCTTACACCAATTCAGGATGTCACACTTTATAAATTGAGATATCTGGACGGCTTCAAGTCCTTGAACATGCCTGACACTGTTGTGGAAAAGTTAAGACCGATTTTTAAAAAAGAGGTTCGAGGTTATTCAGGTTTTCATCAACGGCTTTCCTCCATTTTGACACAGGAAGAACTGCGGCAATACCAGACAGACATCGTTAAACTTGCAATACAACCGACCAGTGATATTGCCACCCCCTTGATCAAATGGTCTGAAACAGCATCGGATCTGGATCAGTTACTGAAGGTTGCCAATCGTTTTCCAGCAGATTATGTTGTTTCCAGGGAATATCAGTTCAGCAGTGCCTTGTCCTTTTATCTTGAAAACCAGCCATTTCCCCACAGTCTTCAAAAACCGGAACGAAATCAGTGGAGTCCTGTGGAACAACTTAAAACTGGAAATACCATCATGGTCTGCCAGTTTGCCCAATGTCCCCAGGTCAAACAACGTTCCGAAACATTGATTCAACAGAAATTCACATGGTTGGGAGACATCAAAACGGAGTCCAACGGTCGAATTGTTCGCTGGTTTGCCGTATATGCCAACAGGCCTCAAACTGAACACCAATAATTTTTCAAATTCATATCGAATCGTGAAAAATTATCGTTTTAAAATTGCCTGATATCTTCTGCAAGGGAATCGTAGAGCCGTGCTATAGCGCGTCTCTAC
Organism: SAR324 cluster bacterium; assembly: GCA_015232315.1. Classification (NCBI taxonomy): domain Bacteria; class Deltaproteobacteria; species SAR324 cluster bacterium. The sequence continues at coordinate 69,392 of JADFZZ010000021.1, forward strand.
AAACCAGCGAACAACCTGCTGATTTATATTTAATGGAACAAGGAATTAAAAGGTCTTGAAAGAGCACTCCTTCGATGCTAATTCATAAGATATGAATAAACCATAATGATTATTAATACTTCATCAGAAGGGGGAGATATGATGTTACATACCATTTTTCAGGTGCAAAAATCCAAGGATCGCCACAGTCCAGACCGCAGGCTGAAAGCGGATCGTCGAAACACCATGGTGTCAAATGCTGAGTGGATAGATGACCAGCGCAAGAGTCCCCGTCGTTTTGCGGACCGGCGTGGCTATTTCAATGAAACCTTTGATTCTTATAAAGAACAGGCAACAGCGGGTCTTCCGGCCGCTTATGACCTGAAAAACTATTTTGAACATCACCATCCTGTCAGATTAGAATAAGGCTGTTCTGCGGCGGGATTTTCAGGGAAAATAGCCGGTTCTTCGTGCTGTGGAGAACCGGCAAACCATCACCTCATTCAAGTGAGGGGAGGATTTGTTTGTCCATCAGGGTTTTCAAAAAAGGCGGGATCTTTAAAATCTTTCTTTGACGGTCCAGACAGACATGGACTGTATGGCCTGTGGCCAGAAGCTGATTGTCAGTCTGACGAAAGATCTCCATATTGAACTGCATTTTCGCTCTGCCATTGTATTCAAAGCCTGTATGAATTGATAACAAATCATCATAAAACGCAGGATTTTTGTAATCACAGTGCGCTTCAATCACCGGAAGAAAAATCCCCTCATGCTGTTCCAGACTGCGGTAATCCATGCCGGTAGCACGAAACCATTCTGTTCGGCCCACCTCAAACCACCGGAAAAAGTTTCCGTAATATGCATGACCCATCGCATCCGTATCGCCATAGGTCACCCGGACCAGCGTTTCAACCTTGATAAAAGTCATGGTTCCTTTCAAACAGATTTTAACAGTTCCAGCGGTTTTTGACGCAACATGGAAAAGGTTGCGAACAGGGCAATCATCATGCTCAAGCCACCAATGCCAAACACACTGATCAGCGTAGTCCCCCAGGAAATGTTCCAGATTCTCTCAAACAAAATCCAGGACACCACATAAGACATTCCAAGGCTCAGCAACACACCAAACAGTGAGGCACCAAAACCCAGCAATCCGAACTCAATCTGCACAATCTGCAACAAATCCCTGAACGAGGTTCCCAGCACTTTCATGAGATTGATTTCCCACAGGCGGCTCCGAATTTCATGTCGAGCAATGGAAAACACGACAATCAGTCCCACCACAATCGACAGATACGCCATAAATTTGAGGGCCAGGCTCATCTGTGCGGTCAATTGCAGTATTTTGCTGACAGCTTTGGTCACATCAATCATGGAAATATTCGGGAACTGACGTGCCAATCGTGCTTGAAGCCGGGTTTTCTGATCTGGCGCAATCTGATTGAGAGAGGCCAGAAATACTTTGGGTGCGTCATCCAGAACGCCGGGTTGAAACAGAATATAAAAATTGGGCTGAAAGCTGTTCCAGCGAACCCGTCTGAAATTTACAACACGAGCCTCAATCATGATGCCCTGCACATCAAAGGTGAGACTGTCCCCAATCCGGAGTCCTGTTTTTTCCGCAAACCGAAAATCCACTGAAACCTCAGGAAGGGTGCCAGCGTTTTCCTGATACCTTCCTGAAAAAGAGGTGCCCTCCACAATTTTTTCTGAATCTGCCAGTTCCTCCCGATAAGACAGATTGCCGCCCCAGCGTCTGAAATTCCGACGATATTCCAGTTGCTCTTCTGATACTTCCGCATCCGGCTGTTCAGGAACAAAAGGTTTCTGATTGATGAGTTCCACACGGGAACGGATCATGGGCGAAATATTGGACAGAGGGTGCCCTTCTTGTTCCAGCATGGATGAAACCTCCGCGAGTTGTTCTTCCTGGATATCAATCAGAAAAAAGCTGGGAAGTGTCAATCCTTCCGGTTGTTGAATTTCTTCCTGAAGGCCCTGATGGATCTGCGGAATCAAATTGAGCAGCATCGCCCCCAGGCTCATCGCAAGAAAACAGGAAATGGCGGCAATTTTATTCCGTGAAAGATTCCGCATCGCGATTTTCCACAACACCGTCCGTTTCCGTGAATAAATCAGACTGGCGTGAAACAACCCCCAGGCCAGCAACCCCAGCAACAAAATGGCCAAGGCCAGCAACCCGACAAACAAACTGCCCGCTCCCACTGATTTTCCCTGCCAGATGGCCAAGCCCCAAAATAAGGCGATCACCGGCACATAGCTGATCAGATACCGCCATGAAACGCGGCTTTCGTCATGCGACACATGCTCACGGAACAAGCTCGACGGATTCAATCCGTGGATGCGAACCAGCACCGGCAAACAGAAAAACACACTGCCCAGAGTGCCAATCAACAAGGCAATGCCGACACTGCTCCAGGGCATGGTGATGGCAAAATTTCCGGGAAGAACCCCCTGTAACAATCCGGGAAGAATCGGTAGCAACCCCCAGGACAGCAACACACTGAACACAGAGGCAGTCAACCCCATCAGGGCAATCTGTCCCACGATGACCAGATACGATTCATAACGGGTTGCGCCAATACTGAGAAAGATGGCCAAATCCTTGAAACGGGTTCCCAGAAAGCCACGAAACAGATAGGCGGTGCCAACTCCGGCAAGAAACAGGGCGATCAGAGCAATCATCCCCAGATAATCATTCACATACCCCAACACCCGCTCGATTTGTTCCCCCGCGTTCAAGTGCGTCCGCACCCGGATTTTCTCATCCATGCCCTCTTGTTTCAACGCTTCGGTGAGTTGTTTTTCCAGTTCTTCAACGGACACCTCAGGGGGTAATTTATACAAATAATGATAGGAAATCCGGCTACCTTTCCGGAAAAATCCTGTTTGCTCCACCTGCTCAATGCCCATGTAAAGCCGGGGCGCAAAACTGAAATTGGAAATGGCGTTGGTCGGATCATCCAGAATCGAACCTGTGGTCTGGAACTCCGCATTGCCAATGTGCATACTATCCCCCAGACCGATCTCCAGCCCCACCAGCAGTTCAGGATAAACCCAGACATGGGGCCGTTGGTTGAGGGTGGCTACGGTTTCCTGATTTCCGGCCTCAAGCACAATTGCGCCATAATGCGGGAAATTGTCACTCACGGCAATGACCTGCACCAGTGAAGAATGCTGAGGACTGGAAATCATGGAAAAAAACGAGATCTGCCTCGCTTCCACAGCTTCGGGTCCCAGCATATCCCTGATCAATTTCAGTTCCGCCTCAGTGAACGGCGAATAAGCCGAAACGCTCACATCCGCGGTCAGGATGCGTTTTGAATAAAGTGCCAGATGGTCTGTCATCGACATGCGGAAGGACACCAGCAGGATGAAGCCGATCAATCCCAATGCGGCGTTGAACACAAAAAATGAGGTGAACCGAAAATTATTCCGAATCTCCCTTAGTGCCAGTTTGAACCAAAGCATTTTAATTTCCTGAAAAAGTTTTGTATTTTTTGACTGAATGTCACTGTTGAAAGCGCTCTCTCAACGCCTCAATCTGTTCCGGTGTCAGTTGCGGCATGGATTTCATCAAATCCTGAGGCGAAGGATTTTGCTGCATGAGTGTTTGCAGTTGCTGTTGCATCTGCGGGGGCATTCCCTGAAACATGTTTCCCATCATCGGCGACAGGTTGGAATTGTTGGTTGATTGATAAATCTGGTAAGACACCTGTTGCCGCACCGCAGGATACAAAGTTCCAGTCAGTTTGTAAAACACAGAATTCTGCTGAATGTTCGCAATCGGTTCAAACATGGGTGGGATCAAACCCAGCATGAAGGCAATCGCACTGACAATCAGCAATCCTTTGAATCCGCCCCATAACAAACCGCCACCATTATCAATGACGCCAAGATTGATTTTTTCCAGTCCGGCTTTGCCCAGACGCCCGATGGTGATACCCAGCACAAAGCACAACACAATGATGACCGCAATCCCCGAAATGGCCATCACCGGTGGTGACTGACCAAGCCACTGGTTCAACCACAAACCGATATCCGCGCCAAATTTCAGACCGATGATCAATCCTGCCACCAGGCCCAGTATCGGGAAAAAATTCTTGAGAAACCCTTTGCGGTATCCACTGAAAGACATCCACACAATAAGAACTAACGCAAATATGTCAAAATAGGAGATGGCTTCCATAAATTATTCCCGGATGATGGATGAAGGCCGGCTTCACATCTTGTGAAAAACCAACCGGATTCTTAAAAACAGATGGATAAGTACCCGATCAAAAATTTTTTAACATTAATCTGGTTCCTGACGTCTCGTCGGGAACCGTTCCATAACGCACCTCTGGTGCCCTTCCACGGTTCATTGGCAAGCCACCGGAGGTGGGCTAGGGGGTTCCCCACCAGAGGTAGGGAACCAGAAAAAATGTTTAATGATTTATGGTCGAGTACTTATATCCCTGTGTTATAAAAACCCCTTGCGGCATAGTCCAGTAAATTGCATGCAACCCCATTCTGCAGGGTTCAGAACCAGGACAACGCCAACGATTTATCATATGACAGGCATCATAGACAAATATCTTTACTCTAGTACGTTCATATGAAATGACCTTATGAAAATCTCACATAATACAAAATAATCAGGATATTGAAAAAATCATGGAAGAACTACTCAAACCCAAAAGCCTGTGGCGATCCCCTATAGAAGTCAATGAGGCAAAAATCCAGGCGATTTTGGAATCTACTGTTGACAGCATCATCACTATCACTGAAACAGGACTTATTGACAGTGTGAACAGTGCGACACTCACCCTGTTTGGTTATACCCGCGAAGAACTGCTCGGGAAAAATGTCAAAATGCTCATGCCTGCGCCCTACCGTGAAGAACACGACCAGTACCTTGCTAATTATACCGGCACAGGCCGGGCAAAAATCATTGGCATTGGCCGGGAAGTCGTTGGTCAACGTAAAGATGGCACCAAATTTCCCCTCTATTTATCAGTCGGAGAAGCAATCTTTGGTGAGTCCCGATTGTTCACCGGAATTATCCGGGATCTATCCTCCATCAAACTGCTTGAAGAAGAATCAAAAGGCTTTTTTGAATTATCGCTGGACATGCTTTGCGTGGCAGGATTTGACGGATTTTTCAAACGACTCAGTCCTGCCTGGGAAAAGGCACTGGGCTTTACCGCTGAAGAATTGACAGCCAAACCCTTTCTCGAACTGATTCATCCCGAAGATCATACCAGTACCCAACAGATTCTGACACAACTGGCAACAGGTCAGGATGTGGTTCATTTTGAAAACCGGTTTCGACATAAAACCGGAACATATCGCTGGCTGTCATGGCGTGCCACGATGAACATTGAACGACAGCTCATCTATGCGACTGCCCGGGATGTGACTCAACAAAAAGCTGATAATGAAGCATTGAAACTCGCACAAATAGAAGCTCTGGAAGCCTCACGCATCAAATCAGAGTTTCTGGCCAACATGAGCCATGAAATCCGGACGCCAATGAATGGCGTCATTGGCATGACCGGCTTGCTGCTAAAAACCGCACTGACCCCCGAACAACAGGATTATGTGGAAACCATTCGTCTCAGTGGAGACCACCTGTTGACCATTATCAATGACATCCTCGACTTTTCAAAAATAGAAGCAGGCAAACTGCAATTGGAAGAACAGCCTTTTGAATTAAGCTCTAATATTGAGGAAGTTCTCATTCTGTTTTCAGCCAGGTCTGAAGAAAAAAATATCGAACTCACCTATGCGGTGGATCCCAATCTGCCAGCCTTCATTCAAAGTGATGTGACACGTTTGCGCCAGATTCTGGCGAATTTGATCAGCAACGCCCTTAAATTCACCGAAGCCGGGGAAATTTCACTGGAAGTCAGTCTTCAGCAACAGTCGCCCCGGGGGTTGGAATTACTCTTTGTTGTCAAGGATACAGGGATTGGAATTTCTGAAGAAAATCAGCGCCATTTGTTTCAGGCATTTGTCCAGGCAGACGCGTCCACCACCCGCAAATTTGGCGGAACCGGATTGGGACTGGCCATTTCCCTGCGTCTGGCCCAACTCATGGGCGGCAAGATGTGGGTCGAAAGCAGGGAAGGCCATGGAAGCTCGTTTTGCTTCACCATCAAAGCCTCCAAAGCCGATACCATGCCGCAACAAATAAGGATTCCATCGTCGGCGTTCCACGGTAAACGGGTGTTACTGGTCGATGACCACCCGATTAATTTGCGCATGTTGAAACAATATTGCAAAAACTGGGGTTTGTGGGCCATGACGGCCAATTCCCCCCAGTCCGCCCTGGCCATGCTGAACTCAGGCAACGATTTCGATTTCGCGATTCTGGATTACCAGATGCCGGAAATGAACGGGGTTCAGCTCGCTCAGCAAATCAGAACATTGCCCAATCCCGCACTTGCAAACATGCCCCTGATTTTATTTTCTTCCATGGACCAGCAGGAACATAAAACAATCGTCTCTGATCTGTTTAGCCTCAAAATATCCAAACCGCTCCGACAATCCCAGCTATGGAACGCGTTAACACTGGTCGCGGGTAGTGCCGCGTCTTTAAAAACCACAAATAAACTTCCGGCTCAACACCGTTCTGTCCCGGAAAGTAGTGCTAAAATGGGAGAACTCATACCACTGCGTCTTTTGCTGGCTGAAGACAATCGCATCAATCAAAAAGTCGCGGTGCGCCTGTTGGAGTTTTTGGGCTATTCGCTGGACGTCGCGGCCAATGGACTGGAGGTGCTGGACGCGCTGAAACGCCAGCCTTATGACCTGATCCTGATGGATTGCCAGATGCCGGAAATGGATGGCTTTGAAGCAACCGCGCAAATTCGAAAAGACTGGCCGGAAGCAACCCGCCCTGTGATTGTAGCCATCACGGCCAATGCGCTTGCGGGTGACAGGGAAAAATGCCTGATTGCCGGAATGGACGATTATTTGAGCAAACCCCTCAATGAAAAAGAACTGGTGGATATTCTGCGGAAATGGGGCAATCAGCTTTTGAATCGTGCCGTAGAATTCAATCCCCAATATTCAAAACAGGAATAAATGCCGAAAATATTGATTGTGGACGATGAACTTCTGATTTGTCAGAATCTCCGTATTCTGTTAACCGACTGGGGCTATGACTCAGGATATGTCAACCATCCACGCCTGCTAATCCCGCGCTTGCAACAGGAATCGATTGATCTGGTTCTGTTGGATCTTCACATGCCCGAAGTGAATGGACTCACCTTGTTGCGTCAACTCAAACAGCACCCTGAATTTCAGACCATACCGGTGATCATTCTGACAGGAGATCCTAATGAACAACTGGTCGAGGAATGTCTGAATGCGGGAGCCATGGATTTCATCAACAAACCGGGCAATCCCCTTGTGATTCGTGCCAGACTTCAATCAGCGCTTCAGCAGCATCAGGGCATCAAACAACTGAAAATGACTCTGGCAAAACGGGAACGGGACTTCAACACGGTGAGCAATGTCAACTGGATGCTGGCGGACATGCGCATAGAAACCGAGATTTTGCGAACCATTCTGTCTTCCCTGCATACCCATTTGAATCTGGAAACCGGCGCGGTTTATCTGTTTCAGGATTCCGGCGAATTGACTCTGCAACTGAGTTACCCTGAAGCGGATGACACCAGCGTGATGCTGTGGGACGATGTTGTCGAAGAAGAAACCACGGAAAATGACGCGGTGCAGAATAACATCGACTGGCCAGCCCTGATCAATGCGGAAACAGGAATCGCCAACGACATCACCCGGGATAAACGCATCGTATTTCTGCCGGATACCAGCGGAATACCCACCAACCTGGAACTGGCTCATCTTCCGCCTAAAACACTACTTTGTGTGCCGCTGCTCGATCGCCTGGAGTTGAAAGGGCTGGTCTATTTTCTGGGCACACCGGAAGAAACCAGCTATCAACCGGAAGATGAAGCGTTTGTCATGACCATCTCCAAAATGGTGGTCAGCGCCATGAAAAATCTCGAAATGATGAACCAGATCCGGGAATATACCCAGACCCTCGAACAAAAAGTACAGGAACGCACCGCTTCAATACAGGAATTGCTGGACAATACCGGACAGGGCTTTCTCAGCTTTGGACGTGATTACAAAATCCGGCCTGAATTTTCCCATGCCTGCCTGGAATTTTTTCATGGCTCCATTGGCGATCTGGATGTTCTGCAACTGCTGTTCAGCCCAAGTGATGTGTCAGCGCCCAAGTTGCGTAAGGGGCTTTCGGCAGAACAACTGACCGGACAACCCGACAACGTCAGAGAAGTGCTGGACATGGTATTCAACGGCATGGCAACACTGGATCTGCTGGGAGAAATCCTGCCCCGCGAAACTTCAAAACTGGGACGCATTCTCAAACTGGAATATCTTTTTCTGGAAGGCAATGAGTCCAAATTCATGGTGATTCTGTCGGATGTCTCGCTTGAACGGGAACTCGCCGCACAAGTGGAAGAAGAAGAAAAGCGCAATGCCATGATTATCAAGGTGGCACTGGATCGTGACGGGTTTGTCCAGTTTCTCAGAGAATTGGAAAAACTCTTCATGGAAATCTATAGCTTGCTGGGTCGCGATGCGCCAACGGTATCCATCAACGACTTGTTTCGTTATTACCATACGATCAAAGGTGGGACAGCCAGTTATGGCCTGAAGGATTTTTCCCATGCGATTCATGAAATTGAATCAGGAATGGAGGCTTACCGCAACGGCGAGAGGCCCCTGAGCGAATCTTCCATTATGGAGTTGATGGAACAGACAATGGCCAGCCAGAAAGTCTTTTTGCAAACCATGTCTGATTTGAGTGGGATCGTTTCCCAGAAAGACTTTGTGGACACAGAGCGTGTTTATAAAATACGTGAATCCAAACTGCAACAGGCAGAAGAAAAACTGTTGGGTATGTTCAAGGACACTGACAGAACGGAACCACGCAAAATTTTTGAACAACTGCGCTTACAGCCGATCACCCCGGTGCTACAGAAATATGCCATCACCACTGAGGGTTTGAGTCAACGCCTGAATAAACCGGTTCAGGTACAAATTCTGGGACAGGAGGTGGAAGTGTCTTTTGACCGTTTATCCGGTTTGTTTGAGGCCCTGACCCATTTGATCCGTAACAGTGTCGATCATGGGATTGAGGAACAATCACTGCGTATCATGCTTGAAAAACCACCGGTTGGAACAATCCGACTGGAAGCCTTGAGGGAACATGACACACTGCATCTGAAGATCTCGGATGACGGCAATGGTATTGATCCAGACCTGATCAAGGCCTCCGCCATCAAAAAAGGACTCATCTCCGAACAGGAATCCCTGAAAATGTCCGGGGACGAGCTGATTCAATTGATGTTTACCCCGGGGTTTTCAACCAAAGAGGAAGTCTCTGAAATATCCGGAAGAGGCGTGGGAATGTATTCCGTGAAAGAAGCCGTCTCGACTCTTGGCGGAGAGATCCGCATTGAAACAGAAATTGGCCGAGGGACGACATTTGATATTGTGATTCCACAGTCTTTTTAAGCGAAAAGCGGAAAAGAATATCCCGGCAGGTAGAGACGGGTTTCAAACCCGTCTCTACGGCATGACACAAACAAAGGCAGGAAACAGGTAGACGGGTTTGAAACCCGTCTCTACGGTATGCCTGGTTCTGGAGTTTTCAGGAGACCTCTCACAGGCGAAGCCAATACCACCGTTCGTCGCCTTCCCCGGAACGTAATCCGAGGCTAACATTCTCGTTATAGTACCTTGTACGGTTTTCCTGATCTCTGGCAAAACGATGACTATTGCCGGGCGCGACTTGGACACAAGGTGCTTCACAACCATGAACATGAGGAACAACAGATGCTTGATCCCAGTCTACTTTCAAAAATTTCGCCCAAAATGAGAGATAAAATTGTGAGGATGTTTATTGACAAAACACCGCCGATGATTGAAGACATCAAACGCCACTTTCAAGCCGGCGAAATTTTACTCATGAATGAAGCCTCCCACAAACTCAAAGGCAGCGGCCTGGCCATTGGCGCAGGCCCCTTCGCGGCGATTTGTGAGACGTTGCAGCATAAGGCTGAAAACGAGAGCGCTGAAATTCCCTCTCTGCTTGCGGATCTGGAACAGAGCTACCAGCAATTGAGCCAGGAACTACTCAAAATTATTGGATAACAACCCGGGACTGTTCACTTCTCTGGTAGGACGGGACTACGTGCCAATGTCGTCAACTTAAGAAATTCTTCGCTGAATAATCCCCCTTTACAAAGGGGGCATGGGGGATTTAACACTCAGAATTACATCCCCCTATCCCCCTTAAACCAAGGGGGAATTAATACTCAGCATCATTCAGAATGCTTAAGTTGATGACATTGGACTACGTGCCCGTCAACAATACGATTTTTGGCGTTTGCGGGGCATGTAATCCCCGCCTACCATCCGGTAGACGCTCAAAATAAGAGAAATGAACAGCCCCGGATAACAACCGGAGTGATCAATGAACAAAAAAATACTGATTGTGGATGACGAAATCGCGGTGTGCAAATATCTGTCAGAGTTGCTGACCGCCTTTGATTATCGCAGTGGTTATATCATCAATCCCAAACTGCTGTTCCCGCGGCTGGATCATGAACCAGCCCATTTGATTATTCTGGATGTCAACATGCCCGGTATCAATGGCATGGAGATTCTTCAACAACTCAAACAACACCCGAAATACCACACAATACCTGTGATTATGCTGACCGGTGAGCATGATGAAAAACTGGTGGAACAATGTCTCAATCTGGGTGCGGCGGATTTTGTCAACAAACCTGTCAGTATCCCGATAATCAGGTCAAGGATCCAAACGGTTCTCGCGGCCAGACAGAATACGCAGGAACTGGAACGCTTGGTTGATTTGAAAACAGTGGAATTGAAACAGGCCAATGTCTCTCTGGCAGATTCCAACACGCAATTGGAACAGTCCAAACTACAACTGGAAATTTCCTATTCTGAACTGGAACGCATCAGCCAGACTTTTCGGTTGTTTGTGCCCAATCAGTTCATCAATCGCATTTTAAGCCAGCAGAACCTCCAATCCGGTTTTTTTGAGGAGGAAAAAATGACGGTTCTGTTTGCGGATATCCGGTCCTACACCCAGCATGTGGAACATATGAGCCCGGAGGAAAACTTTGCGTTTCTCAATGAGTTTTTTGGTCTGGTGGAACCGTCTATTTCCAGACATGGCGGGTTTGTGGACAAATATATCGGTGACGCGATCATGGCGTTGTTCGATCAGGAAACATCAGCCACCGATGCGGTGATGGCGGCCATTGAGATGCAGAAATCCATTTTGTCCCTGAATCAGCACCGCAAACAACAAAATCTGCCGGAAATCAATTTCGGTATTGGCATCAATACCGGACGCGTCATGCTGGGTGCTCTGGGATCGGCGAGTCGATTGAATTCCACGGCCATTGGCGACCATGTCAATCTGGCATCGCGTATTGAAGGACTGACCAAGAAATTCAACGCGAAAATTCTGATTTCCCAGTCAACCTATGAGGAATTGCCTCCGAGACAATTCCTGATTCGAGAAATCGACAAGGTCCGGGTGCGTGGACGTTCGGCTTCCGATGCTATTTATGAAGTGATTGATGGTGATGATTCACACCTGATCCCCCTGAAACTGGAAACCAGGACCAACATGGAAGAAGGGATCAGGCTTTACAGAAAATGTCAGTTTTCCCGGGCGATGCTTTGCTTTGAACAATGCATCCAACAGTTTCCTCAGGATGTGATCGTGCTGGAATATCTGAAACGCTGTCGTTACTTTGAAAAATACCCGCCAGTTCTGGAACAAAACCGGGAATGGGACGGCATTGTGCCGGACTCCAGCAAACTGATTGACCAGACAGTCCGCCGCCGTGCCAAACGGTATGAGATCGATACGCACTGCCTGATTTATCCGTATGGAGCGGAAACCCCCGGCCGGGGAACGGTCAGGGATATCTCGATCTGTGGCATTCGGTTGGAACTGAACACTCCGTTTTATAACAATGATATTCTGTTGCTTGAAATCCATTTCGGTCCACACCAATCTCATAGTCACACTGAGATCCGTATTGGCGAGAATGAATCCAGATACAAGGTTTTGGGACGTCTGGTCTGGATCATACCATTACAGAGTGAACCGGAGTCATGGCTGGCAGGGCTTGAATTCTGGACTGTTTCCCGTCAGGAGGAGGAAGCGTTTGAACAAGCGATTCTGGAATTCAAGAATAAAGAATTTTTTAAAGAGAAACAGTATCGCATTGACCGCCAGATTTTGATTTTTTCTTTTGATTCCTCTATGAACAACAGGTTTGATGATTTCAAGAGAGAACTGAACCGCCTGATCCAGAGCAGAAACATTCAGAAAATCATATGTAGCTTAAGGGCCGTGAACCATCTCAACTCGGCGGACATCGGAGTTTTAGTGACATTATACAAACACCTCAACAAAACAGGAATCCGATTGATCCTTTGTGAGTTGAATCACTTTTGCCTGGAGGTTGTTACCCAATCAGGTCTGGCTTCTATCTTCACGATTAACACGGATGAACGCCAGGCGTTGGCAAGTTTTTCTGAACAAAACCAGCAGGATGCTCCATGAAACAGACTTTTTTTCTCAGAATCATGTTGTTTTCCACCCTCATGACGATTCTTGCCGGAATCGGTATGGTGGGTCTGATTCATTTTGCTCCTGACCGCACACTGATTGTGACAGGTATCGGCATGTTTTGTGGAGCGGCCATCCTTTTTTCCTGGTGGGTGGCCCGTTTGATCTCCCGGCCTTTGTGGGAACTTCAGCTACTCGTAAAAAAACTGGATAAGGGTGATCCTGATCTGCTGAAACCACAAACCCATGCTTATGATTCCCTGCTTGCGGGATCCCCGACCGTGGAAGTCAGAAAACTGACGGAATCCTTCCAGAGCATGGCACGTCATGTTCAGCAACGTTCGCAAGAACTGGCAGATCAGAATGCCTACATGGACAACCTGCTCAATGCCACCGTGGAAGGCATGATCACGATTGACAGTCACGCGAATATCCTAACCTTCAACAGGGCCGCTGAAACCATTTTCGGTTATACGATTCAGGAAGTGCTGGGGAAAAATATCAATATGCTCATGCCCTCGCCCTATCGTGAACAGCATGATCAGTACATCCGTAATTACCTCATGACGTCACAGGCGAAAATCATTGGCATTGGCCGGGAAGTCGTTGGACTGCGCAAGAATGGTGAGGAATTTCCCTTGTATTTGTCTGTGGGGGAATCACGCGTTGGCAATTCCCGTATTTTTGCCGGAGTGGTCCGTGATTTGTCACTGGAACGCTCTCTGTATCAGGAAATCGAACGTTTATTCCATGCGGTGGAATACAGTCCGGTCATGATCATTATCACTGATCTTCAGGGAAACATTGAATATGTGAATCCTGAATTTTGCAGAGTCACCGGCTATTCCGCTGAAGAAGTCAAAGGACAAAATCCACGGATACTCAAGTCCGGTCAAACCACTGATGACATCTATCAGCAGTTATGGGGACGATTGACGGCGGGAGAATCATGGAGTGGTGAGTTATATAACAAAAAGAAATCCGGTGACTTCTTCTGGGCACAATCGTCTATCGCGCCGATCAGGAATCTTTACCAGAAGCCGGTCGGCTATGTGGCCATTCATGAGGACATCACCGAACGCAAACAGGAAGAATCCAGGTTACGGCGTCTGAATCTGGAATTGTTTGTTTCCAATGAAAAATTAAAGCAAAGCGAATCCCGTTTCGCGATCATGTACACCAAAACTCCGGTGATGCTCCATTCTGTGGATGCGCAAGGGCGGTTGCTCCATGTCAGTGACACCTGGTTGGAAAAAACCGGCTATGAGCGAGAGGATGTGCTGGGAAAACGGATTATGGATTTTTTTACTGAAGAATCCCGGCGCTATGCTACTGAAACCGCCTTTCCACAATTTCTGAAGCAGGGATGGAATAAAAATATACCATACCAGTTTGTGACCAAAAATGGTTCCATTCTGGACATCGAACTATCCGCAATATCGGAAAAAAATGAACAAGGCATGGTCATCCGTGCGTTGGCGGTTCTTCTGGATGTCACCGAAGCCAACATCGACAAAAAAAGACTGGAAGAAAGTGAGAAAAAACACCGGACCATGTTTGAAACCATGGAACAGGGCGCAGTTTATCAGAAAGACACCGGTGAAATTCTCGATGCCAATCCCGCGGCCCAGCGCATTTTGGGATTGACCCTGGATCAGATGCAAGGAGTCACATCGATGGATCCCCGTTGGCAGGCGATTCATGAAGATGGTTCCGATTTTCCCGGCGACACGCATCCGGCGATGGTCGCACTGACCACCGGAAAAAAAGTTCAGAATGTGGTCATGGGGGTTTATCATCCCATGGAAGATGAGTATTGCTGGATCATGATCACCGCCACACCGTTGTTTCACCCGGGTGAGGACAAACCCTATCAGGCTTATACCACGTTTCAGGACATCACGCCCCTCAAGCGACTGGAACAGGAACTGAGACAGTCAAAACTACAGGCCGAGCAGGCCAACAGGGCAAAAACCGAATTTCTGGCCAACATGAGCCATGAAATCCGCACGCCGCTCAATTCCATCATCGGTTTCAGCCAACTGTTGATGTCCCGGAAAAAATACATTGATCTGCCCGCACAGTATCAGGGCTATCTGAACAACATCTGCACAGCAGGGCAGATCCTGCATGAATTGATCAACAACATCCTGGATCTGGCAAAAATTGAATCCGGCAAGATTACCACCAGCAACGAAAATCTGGAATTCAAGCCCATGTTTACCGGAATGTTTCATATCAACAAATCCGCGGCTATCAAGAAACGATTGAACTATACGTATCAATACGATGATTCGATTCCACGAGTGATCCATTCCGATCGGACCAAACTCAACCAGATCCTGATAAATCTGGTGGCCAATGCCATCAAGTTCACACCTGAAGGTAAAAAAGTGGAAATGAGAGCCTCATGGAAAGATCAGCAGATCATCATGGTGGTTGAAGATGAAGGCATTGGCATTGCCCCGGAACAGCAAACTGTGATCTGGGAAGCCTTCGGGCAGGCCGATGGCAGTATTACCCGGCGATTCGGAGGGACTGGTCTGGGACTGAGCATCACTCGGAAAATGGTGGAACTGTTGGGCGGAACGATCCATCTGGAGAGTGCTTTGGGGAAAGGTTCCCGCTTTACAGTCATGATACCGGTTGCGGTTTCCGGAGAACATCCATCCCTTCTTGCGGAAGCCACTGAAATGGATTTCTGTTTTTCCAAAGACAATGTGATCCTCACCATTGAAGACAACCTGCTGAATCAGGAAATGGTCAAGGGGGTTCTGGAAGTGCTGGGATTATCGACACACCTTGCTGATTCAGGCCTGGAAGGGGTTGAACAAACAAGGCAATTGCTGTTGAAAAATCCTGTGGATCTGATTCTGCTGGATATGCATATGCCTGGCATGGATGGTTTTGAAACAGCGAAAGAAATCCAAAAACTTCCCGGTGGAGAGCAGATCCCCCTTGTGATGGTTTCAGCGGATGTGTTCAATCCCAAACAACAGGATTTAACAGAATACGGCATCCGGGAATTTATAACCAAGCCCATTCAACTGGAACAGATGGTTGGTGTGCTCAACCAATACTTGAAGAAATGCGTCAACCAATCGGCACCCCTTCAAGAATCACCTGAAGCCTCACCATCTGAACCGTTCAGTGTTGAAGCGGAAAAACAATTGGTTGATGAACTACAGTTGTTAGCCCAAACTCCCCTGTTCATGACAGAGAAAATTCTGGAAAGCCTGTCCCGCATGGAACAACACAAAGCCAAACTGCCGTCAGCAATGCAGAAATTGTTAGATAAAATCCAGACTGCGGCCAGCAATGTGGAAGAAGAGATCTATCAGGATTCCATCCGGGAGCTTCTGGAATATCTGAAATCCTGATTTTTCAACGAAGCGTTCTTGTCATACACGCGACATACATCCCGTCACAATCGGCCTCTTGGGGCCATAGCCAGACTTCCCCTGAAGTGTGCCTGCCGGTCAATGGATGCGCGACCGGTGACAGGTTGAAATCCGGGTGTTCCGTCAAAAATTTTCGCACCACGCCTGTGTTTTCCGCAAACGTCATGGAACAAGTCGCATAGATCAGTTTTCCCCCTGATTTCACACGGTTTGAGGCCAACCGCAACACACTGTTTTGGGTTTCAACCAGAGCGTTTATCTGTTCCAGACGGGTTCTCCAGCGCAGATCCGGGTTGCGTCGCCAGGTTCCGGTGCAACTGCATGGCGCATCCACCAGCACGCCGTCAAACTCCTGAGGAAAATTCGCGGGAACCTGAGTTCCATCCCAGGCGTTCGCACGGATACAACTCCACGGACCCCGGCTCACTCTTTTTTTGATTTCAGAAATTTTTTGTTCCCTGATTTCTGAGGCCCACACCTGCCCTTTGCCAGCCATCAAATCCGCCAGATGGAGCGCTTTGCCACCACCACCCGCACAAACATCCCACCATTTTTCTCCACAGGCAGGACAGCACAACAGTCCCACGCACTGCGAGGCCAGATCCTGCACTTCCAGATGGCCCTGACGATAGGAATCCAGTTCATTGAGATTGATCCTGGATTTAAAGCCCAACGCTTTGGGAACACCGGGATGCGTTGACACAACTCCGGCGTTTTTTTGAATTTCAGTCATTGCGGCATGGTATCTGTTTCCCTGAAATCGGAGCCACATGGGCGGGCGGGACTGTAACGTTGTGAGCAATTCCTGTTGAACGGCGATATTCTGAGCAACCTCAGGCAACCCGGACGCAAACCAGTCCGGAAGCAAACGAACAGGAGAGAGCAATTCCGGATCAAGCGGGAGCCAGGCAGACAGCCATTGCTGTTTTTCAGAAAGACTCCCCGCAATCTGCCAGTTTTCAGGCATGGGCTGGAGTGAATGCCGGGTTGCCAGTTCCTCACACAGGGCGTTCCACGGGGTTTCATCCAGAATCAGGGCCAGCAGGATTGAGCGGGAGGAAACAAAAACTTCCTCAATCCGGGAAATCCAGCCCCACCACCGGAACACGCCAAACACCACCTGTTGAATCAAACGCCGATCCCTGGCGCCAAGTTCTCTGTGGCCCCTGAAAAAATGCTGGAGTTCCTGATCGGCTGGAAGATCCCGCAAACAGGCATTCCAGGCACGCTCAAGTGCGATCTCACACAACTGAATCTGGCGTAAAATGATGGCTTGTTGACGGTTGGTCACAGGGGGTGAAGCATCGGTAGGGGCGACTGGCTGGTCGCCCTTGTTTTGTGTGGACGGTCGATCAATGGGCATTGACCCATTTTTCCAGAATATCGAACACCTGTTCCTTGCCGATATCATTGAAACATTCATGGTAGAAGCCATCAAACCATTCAATCTGGCGATCTTCCACGGTCAGATTGTTAAAGAATTTTTCCACCTGTGGAATGCTGACTGTGGAATCCGCAGTGCCCTGAAGCACCAGCAACGGACATTTGATCATATCTGCGTTGGCTACTGCCAATTGCCCATAGCGGGTGTATTCTGTGTAAAAGCGGGACGAAACAAGGTCATGCACCAACGGATCATTGTCGTAATCTTCAATCACCTTCGGATCTCTCGACAAGCCAGACGACGCCAGTCCGGTCGGTAACGCAAGGGTTGGGACATATTGACTGGTGAGTTGGCCCAGCAGTTTTTTCACAACAGGAACGTCAAAACCGGGCGCAAAACCAGGCGCGGAAAGAATCACGCCGGCAAAATTCTGTTCGCGCTGAGTGATATAATTCCCCACAATATTTCCACCCAGTGAATGTCCTAACAGAAAAACGGGCTTGCCGGGTTCTGTCTGCCTGACAATTTCCAGAAACTGGTAGAGGTCATCCAGATATTGTGTGAACGCATCAATATGCCCTCGAGGACCTTCACTGCGTCCGTGTCCACGATTGTCCATCAGATACATGTTGGTTTGTCTGGCGGTGAAATGCTTGATCAGGTTCAGGTATCGGTAAGAATGCTCACCCACACCATGCACAACCACCATCACCCGGTTGGCATCAGCGACCAGGAATTTGCGATAAAACAAACGTGAATTGGAAAACCTGTCTTTGAAATACTGGGTTTCTTCCTTGATTTGTGGCGTTATTTTTTCGGCAGTAACCGTTTTTTTCGCGGCGACGGTTTCAGAAGATGAGGAAGGTTTCACCAGTTTCTTCTTTAACGTCCCGGTTGTTGGTTTTTTGGCTGTTCCTGAGGTGGAGGAACCCCCTTTGTTTAAGGGTTTGCCTGAAGCGGATTTCTTTTCAGGTTTTGGAGACGCTGATGTGGTTCCCGCAACAGATCCTCCGTCAAAGTCGCTGGCATAAAGTTTCATGACTGCGGAATCAATCGTTGAGGATGCGATTTTTCCATTTTTTTTAAGACGGGTCTCTCTGGAGAATCCAATTTTTTCTGCGACATCTGCCATGGAACCATATTTTTTAATCAATTGCTCCAAAGCTTCTATAGATGTTGGCATGACAACCTCCTGTAAAAATCCTTAAAAAAAACATGGTGCCGGAAGTTCACCAGCAACGTGTGTTGAACCAAAGACAGTAAGTCTTCGCATAGTTTCCATGAAAAAGGAAAGTCCAGAATGATTATTGTGAAAACGCATAATATTTTTCCTTGTTCCTGTCAGGAAATGTCGTCAGTTTAGGTAAGTACCCGATCAAAAGATCAAAAGTTATTTAACATTAATCTGGTTCCTGACGTCTCGTCCAAGGCTGTTAAGTTAAGAAATTACCTGCGAGAAAATCCCCCTTTTCAAAGGGGGCATAGGGGATTTAAAGCTCAGAATAACATCCCCCTAACCCCCTTAAACCAAGCTTAACTTTGGACACATTTTTTTGTTAAAAGTTAATGTTGATAAAGAGGAGTGTTGAACGA